>CALHBW010000407.1 GCA_937930625.1 uncultured Saprospiraceae bacterium
AATTCTTCGTAATCGGTGTAGGTGAGGTCGAGGTCGTATAGATTATTGAGGTGATTGGCGGTCATACTGTAGAGGTTGCTAAGTTCTTCGCCTGTGAGGTCAATTTCGGGCGTACCATTGAGTTGGTCGCTTTGGTAGCTATTGAAACTTCCTCTGATTTTTGTGCAGCCTTCGCAATTTTGACAGGCAATATCCGCGATGATGTATTCGGCGGAGTTGGTCAGGACGGTCAAATCGGCATTTTGCCAATCATAGTCGCCATTTTCGTCAGGTAGTCCAACAGCTTTAGCGCACAAACAAACTTTGGCATCGTAGCTTTGGATGTCGAAACCATAGGTGTACTCAAAAAATTCTTCTGTGGTGGTTACGCCTGTTGGAAGTGTACCATTTGTTTGTTCGTTAGCAAATTGTGCATCTGACTCAAGAATGGCATCACAAGCACATTCATCAAGCGGTTTGTGGGTGGTGAATGAGGCGTATTCATGTCCGTAGGCACCGGGGAAGGTGATGAGGTCGGCATTGCAAGTGAGGTCGATGGTTACACCGTATTGCATTGCTGCTTCATCTAATACATGTGCAAAACTTGTATAGTTATTTGGAGTTGTAGATGCACCGGAAGGCAAGGTAGATGCACCGAAAGGATGCTCTATATCACAGGCTTCCTGCATGACTTCGATGAGTCCGTTTCTTATAAATGTTTCAGCAGCAGTCCAATTAGCTACATTCTCTGCACAGCCTTCGAGTTTTTCCATCCAAGTGTTGGCGAGTCCTTCTGCGCGGGCTTCGCATTGGTCGATAATTTCGTTTGTGGCATCGGTGCTGAGTTGCTCAGGGGTACCACTGTTAATTGCATCATCTACTTGAGTCATAATATCGCCCATTACTTCCTCAAATTCGGGGAAATGGGAGACTTTGCCTTCCTGTTCAAGGTCAATGGAGGGACAGTTCTGAATATTATCATCAAGTCCATCGAAAATCCGTCTTTTTTCAGCGAGATAGAGCGCTCTGAAAATCTGCCATATTCTGTCGCGTACACAGGGGTCTGCATCTGCTACGAATTGAAAGTCATTATCTTGATTGGTATCAGCGTCTTGTGTAACGGCTATTGCTGCCAATTGCCATATATCGATATTGGCATCAGGATATTGATTCAAAGAAGTAATCATATCACCTCGCAATAGGAAGCCACCTCCTCCACTTTGAAAGAAAGGGTCAGGACCATAGCTATCCGATGGAATACTTGAATTACTATTTAAAGGGTCTAACAAACCCAAAGCCCAAGCCTCTGTATATGAGTCGGTTGTGGTCATCAGGAAGTCGTATTTTTGAGATTCTATGTTTTGTCCGCAAAGGTCGAGTTGGCATTTTTCAGGGTGAATGTCAACAAAGAATTGTCCCCACGACGGTTCATAAGCATTAATAAATTCTTCAATAGTTAATGCTGCGGGTGACACTAATTCATCCGCTGAATTATAAACTAAAATCTGAACTTCATTGTCTTCCTCATCTTGATATGTATAGGTCGCATCTGTATAATCGAAGCCTAAGTCATTTTCATCGGTAGTATTAAGAATTGAATATAAGTCAGTAATAGAAATATCACCATCAACTATACTATAAAGTGCATACTGCCCTGCTGCGGTAGGAATGGTTTCTGTACTACCATCGTCATTAGTAATTTCAAAACCAAGATCCGCCACATTAGTCGGTACAAAGTCACCGTATAAAATTTCTTCTCTGCTTTGGCAAGGGTCGCCAAACTCGCAGTCGAGTATGCAAGCGTCGATTTCGGCTTGTGTGGCGAGTCCTGCACATTGGGTATTGCAGTTGATTTCTTCGCAATGTGTAAGGTCCGGTGGATTGGCAGCTTCAAAGTCAGCCAAAGTGAGAAAGTCGCTACCTGCAATACAGGCTGCGGTGTTTTCTTGCAGGGCTTCTTGGTTCATTTGGATGGTGCGGGTGATGACGTATTTTCCGATGGGTAAGTCGGTTATGTTAAATAATTGAGTGGTTGGTAAGGTATTGATATTGATAGCTTCCAATGTAGTTTCTCCGAAAGTATTACCACATTCGCCCACTACATCAATTTTAATATCATATACACATTCCAAACAGACACCTGCGCTTAATATGCCGTTATCCTCGCGCTCTGTGGGGTTTAGTGTATAACTAAAATCGTGTTTTCCTGCAGTCGTCACCAAATGATGAAAAGTAGAAACGACAGGTTCTGCACCGGGTTGTATGGGTTGATTGTCCAGTACATTAATGGTCATTTGGCTAGCAGTTGCTCCATTACTTGTAAGTGCATCCAAATTAGCGGGTTTTTCTCCCGCCAATGCCGTAGCAATAGTACGCCCCTGCTGGTCCATATACGATACGCTGACCTGTCCGTTGGGGTCGATGACCATGTTCTTTTTATAATGCTCATTCCAGCCGACTTCAGTACCAAAAAGGCGGTTGAGTTCTTCTTGTGAGGGCTTGCCGTAATAGTATTTGGTGTCGTGACCGCCGCCGAGTTGGTGAGTTGGTCCTACACCGCTTTGTCGGCGGATGCGTCCTGTATTGTCGGGTTCGTACTCTACGTGGGTGAAGGGGTAGAGTTGAGCATCAGGCACGTATGCCTGATGCCCGTCCTTGTCAGGATTGTTAGGGGAATAGTATCTTGAAGCACCGCTTACGTCAGACATAGGACTGGCTGTAAGTGTACAAGTACCATCTGAAATATCAAAATAATCGCGATGGTAGCCTTCTTCGACGGTTTGGTCTTTGTATTTATTGAAATTAGGATAAAATCCTATAACAGCATCGCCCGTAGGTGCAGGCAATGCCTGTACCGCCGCACGTCCCTGATGGTCATAGAAGGTTTCACCGACAATCGCTTGGTCGTCTGTATTGATTCTGGTGACAACTTGGTGACTACGCAAAGAACCATCGAAGTAAGTGACGACTTCTTTCTTTTTGCCTTCTTCGGCGTAGCTGGCGGAGTACTGCCAGTTGAGTTTGTCTTGTTCGTGGATTTTGAAGTTATCATTATTAATGGGTTGAATATCATATCTATCTGCAAAACTACAGGCACTTTGTCCTGTTTCCTCTGCGCTCCATTTTCCGGGTATACGTTGGTCGAGATTTTGCTCATCGAAGGTCACTGCACGTACCCGAAACAGTACATAACCTTGTTCAAAAACAGAAGAAACCTGATAATTTCGATGGCTTGTTGTGATACGTGTGGAGTTGTATCTGAAATTATAATCCAAATCCGAACAATCGTAGTTTGGAATACCGGGGTCGTCTATTCCGTAATCATTGATATGTAGCCATTCCAATTGATATTCTTCGGCACCACCTACTTCACTCCAACTGACATTGATTTCATTGTCTTGGCTTAAGTCCGTATCTATGGATAGAACAGGCATTTCATCTATATCAAATTCATATAAACGATCCACGCTAATGTGAGTGAAGAGTTCGAGGTTGGCAGGAATTGTTGTAGAGGGGGTAATCGGCATCAAATCTATACTTCCTCCGACTACTGTGACAGTCACATCATGCCCCCCCGTAAAAAGCACGGCATCTCTATCCTGATGAACGACTCCCGGCGCATTATCATAGGTGACAGTCAGTGTCGGGTTGGGGCTTATGCTTTGCTGATTTCCATCTTCGTCTAGATAAGTGATGTACAGCTCAAGTATTGCGGTATAATTTTCTTGACTGACGGGTTCATCGGGATTGATGCGTAAGGCAACATAATTTTGCGTTTCCTGATAACGAATTTCCTCATCAGCCATCCAGTTTACTCCAAAAGAAGTAGTCGAAAACAGGTCATCTTTTACGTCCAATTCTCCTATAGTTGCTATATCACTACCTTCTAAGGTAGCATTATAAGTATCCTGTGCGGTTGTTGTAAAAGCCGTCAACAAAAAGAGCAATAACAAATAAGCCTTACCGCTTTTTATCAGTCTGTCCAATGTATTGAGTATATTTTTCATGTCCGTTTAATTATTTTGAGTTAGCGGGTTACGGGTTGCGAGTTACCCAATTTCCGAATTCCGAGTTACCGAGTTACCCAATTTCCCAATTACGTGTTGTTTTAATTTTCATATGTTTTTGAGGTAAAACCGGAGACGCCTCGTTTAGCGTCTCCGTAACCAAGGTTGGTTAAGCACTCATGTTCTTTCTTAGTTATGTTCTTCAGTTTTCAATGAGTTTATTTAAGTTTTGAGTAGTAGTATGCTCGTTTTCAGTCTATTACAGACAGGAATGTCTGTGTTACGCTAGCACAGAAGCAATGTCTGTGTTAAGTTTAAAAGTGGAGACGCTGCGTTCAGCGTCTCCGAACCAAAGGTGTTAGGGACACCCATGCCTAATTGTCAAACTCAAGATTCAAACTTAGCGTATGTCTTTTGGGAATTTAAGTTTAAAATGAGGTAAAATGCTGATAGTTAGGGTTTTATTTATTTTGTTTCCAGTCCATTACAGACAGCAATGTCTGTGTTACGTACTATTACAGACAGGAATGTCTGTGTTACGTATATTACAGACAAGAATGTCTGTGTTACGATTCAAGGTGATTAGCGAGGTTGAAGTGGCTGTATTTGCCTATTACTTTTACTTTGCCATCACTTTTAATGTCAATGTATTTTCGGATATTAAAGGTGTCTTTATTGAAGTTGGGCTTGTTGGTTTGTTTGAGAAAATTGACTTCGATACGTACTTTTGAAAATTGTCCTTCTGCCACTTCGACAGGCTGATGATAGTACATAATGTATTTGCTCAATAAGCCCGTTTCGACATTCATGTAAGCGACAATTTTTTCGTATTCGCCATAACGATAGCTGAAAGCGTAACCTTTTTGTCCGTTTTTTTCACCCAAATATTCGACCTTATAAGTGTCTTCGGGCGAAATATCTACGGTGTCCAAACCCATTGCTTTTTCCAAATCTACTATGGCGGTGTTGAGTTTTTCCATTGCTTTTTTGTCTGCTTTTGTAGGTTCGGATTGTTCTCTTTTTTTGTCAATGGCAATAAATTCGCTTCGCTCATTTATCATCAACATATACTCGCTATCGTGGATAATTTCTGTTCCGAATTGGTGCATCCGAAAGCGGTTGCCATCCTTTTTCATGCTCATCATTTCGCGCTCTGCCGATTGGGTGGTGGTATGCGAAGTAAACAGTAAATATTCCATTTCTACCTCATAGGTATCTGCCTGATATAAGGCGAATGCCCGTTCAAAATCTGCTTTATAATCCTGTGCATTCGCTTGAAAAAAGCAGCAAATTAGTATCGTAAATAGTGCTATATTTTTCATAATCCTTTTTTTTAATGGTTAATGATTCTTTTTCGCTGCGCGAAAAAATACCTGGGAGTTATTTTTTAACTTTTGCATTGTAATTTTAAACTATTTATAAAACACTGATTAATAATTTTTTATTAAGGTTAAATTAACTTTCAATAATTAATTGTAATTCAAAAACCCTGTTATTTGTTTGTGATAATCAATAATCAGAATATTAATTCATTAAAAAATTAAATCATTCATTAACCATTAACCATTATCCATTAATCATTAACCTTCTGTATTCCGTTTCGTGCTTC
>CALHBW010000408.1 GCA_937930625.1 uncultured Saprospiraceae bacterium
TGCTGTACAAAACGTATAACTTGTTGTTTTTGAGTGAAATATATTTTTTTAGTTCACATTCAACATCGTGCTTGTGGCTTGGGAGATTCTGAAATAAATTCAGAATGACGTACTAGTTTTAGGTTCATGTATAGTAGTATGATATAAGAGCATGTTTGGAATTTTTCAAACTGATAATCAATAGTTTATGGTTTTGGTGAAATCTCGGAGAAGGAGTTTATCGGGATAAATGACTGATTCGATATGAAGCCAAGTTCATAAAATATTGGTTATCAGGCAGAAAAATTCCAAACATGCTCTAAGCCACGAATACACAGATTAACGAATTACGAATCACGACAACTAATGAAGTATAAAAAATATTATTTCATCGTTTTGGCAGTCATTTTGATAGACCAAATCTCGAAGTTATTGGTCTATCAACACATGGATATGGGCTATGCGGGCGAGATTAATATTTTGGGTTTTGATTGGGCGCGATTGCATTATACGCTCAATCCGGGCATGGCATTCGGACTGCGGATTATTCCCAAATTAGCCTTGACCTTGTTCCGTATTACGGCGATTACGGTGTTGACCTATTTTTTTATTTTGCAAATAAAAAACAAAGCGCATACAGGATTTATATTTTGTCTTGCGATGATACTTGGCGGAGCGATTGGCAATGCGATAGATAGTGTGTTTTATGGCGTATTCTTAGAAGGTAATATGCTTGAAGGTTCGCCTACCCCGTGGCTACATGGACAAGTGATTGATATGTTGTATTTCCCAATGTTTGACGGGCGGTTTCCTGAATGGTTGCCGCGTATCGGGGGCAATCGTTTTTTATTTTTCAGCGCCATTTTTAATGTGGCAGATTCGGCGATTTTCATAGGAGCGGTGTCTTTATTGGTATTTAGCCGACGATTTTTCCCCGAAGAAGAAAAAGATTCGGTTGATGGTGAACGCTTGACGGCAGAAGGTGAGGAAGCAGTTAATGATGGACAGCAATCAACAAATATAGAAGAAGTCGTTAGCGAGGAACAAAGCACAAAGCACGAAGAAAATACAGCACTCGCCGATATTAATAATCAGCAGAAAAATAACACGGAAGATGTTGGATAATGAACGGTTTCTACCGTCTATCGTCCGCCGTCCGCCGTCCATCGTTATGATAATAAAGTATTTAGATTTTTTAGGAAGTTTTCCAACGTATCGCAAATGCCCGGACGATACGCGTCCGGAGTATGCCTTCATCGGACGCTCAAATGTGGGCAAATCCTCCCTCGTCAATATGTTGTGTGGCTATAAAAAAGCCGCAAAAGTATCCGGCACGCCCGGCAAAACGCAATTTATCAATCTCTTTTTGATAAATAATGAATGGCTACTTTCCGACCTGCCCGGTTATGGTTATGCACGTGTATCCAAGACCAAACGCCGTCAATTTGAACAGATGATACGCGATTATATGAATTTTCGCGACGGACTTGCCTGTGTATTTGTTTTGATTGACGTTCGTCATAAACCACAAGAAATTGATATTGAATTTGTCAATCAACTCGGCAAAATGCGTGTACCGTTTGTATTGGTATTTACAAAAGCAGATAAAAACAAAAAAAGTCCTGAACTCAATAACGAAAATGTAGAAGCTTTCAAAAACGCCATGCTCGAAACATGGGAGGAAGTACCGCAGTATTTTATCACCTCTGCAGAATCAGGCTTGGGACGGGAAGAATTGCTGGATTTCATTACAAAGATTAATGAAGGATGGGAAGGGCAGGAATGAGAAAAGGATTGCTAAGTAAGTGGAAGTTTAAGTTTAAGAATAAGTTTAAGTTTAAATAAATAATTCATTTTCAACGAATTATGAAAACTAAAAGTGTCGCTTAGTTCAGTCCAACCACTTACTTAAATTGTTTTATTTCAAAAAAAAGGTGATTTTCGATAGTATTTCGCGCAGCGAAAAAACAATCAAAAATCACCCAATCAAAAATCTAAAATCAGTTTACTGTTTCAAGAAGCGAGTAACAGATTGGTGGCTATCCGTTTCAATAGAAACCATATATACGCCCGAAGGCATATTGTTGACATCTAAGTTGAATAGATTTGCACCACTTGCCAAATTCACAACTTGTTGTTGTACCATTTGACCGGCTACATTAGTGACCATGATGGTCGCTTCGCTATAATCGGCAGCATTGATATTCAGATTGATAAAATCTTGTGCAGGATTCGGAAATACCGTCATGCCAAGTACACTTTCATCTACATTGAGTATAGAAACAGGGCAAAATTCTTCCTCAAAATAATCAATTCGTACTGAATTACTGAGTGTTGTACACTCTGTGTCAAGTACAGCTTGTGTAATGAAGGTTTGTCCATCAGGACCCCAAGTAGCATTACCGAAAGCAACCATTGTGAAGTAGTAAGTGCCTGTCGCTGAAGTACCCTCAAAGGTGGACATGTCAAATACGAGTGGCGTGACCGGCTCGGCAGATACAGCAAAACCCCCAAGAAAACCCGGGTCAGTCGTAAAATCAGGATTGCCTTGTAGGTCTGTGGTAGAAACAGCCCACGCGTAGCCGCTGACAGCACCTTCATTTGGAGCGAGTACACCGTCGATGGAAATATTCGTCGTTTCGCCCTCACAAACAACCATAGTAGGAGAAGAAGCCGTACCACCGGAGACATTTGCATTATTACAAGCTACAAAATCTTGTTGCTCTACAAATATGCAAAATTCACCGATAGAATTTGCACCGTTGAAGCTAAAGCCGTCTATCATAATAAGATATTCTGCACCCGCCTCTGCGGTAAATTCTACAAGAGCAGGGTAATTTCCGTTGCTTGCATTTGGACCGTCCTCATTACAAGCTACCGGAGTTAGAGTGCCACAGTCGCCTGTATATACAGAAATCTGTGTGTCATTATCCGTGATACCGTTTGAAACACTACAACCTGTAGTCGTAGCTTCAAAAGTATAGAGATTACCGTCACCGGTCACTTTGAACCAGACTGTATTTTCGAGTGAAGGCGTAGCACCTCCGCCGTTCGGCTCACCATAACACTCAAAGCCTGTACTTGGGTCGTCGTTTCCTGTTGTTGCTCCGGTGTTGTCGTATGTACCTGCATTGACTGCGTTATCCGTGCCTTGTCCGAGGCTTGAACTCAAGTCAATAGCATCCGCACAACTGTCATTTGCAGGCTGTGCAAACGCAAATGTGCTGATAGCAAGCATACATAATAGAGAGAATAAATAGTTAAGTTTTGTCATAAAATGAAATTTTATTTTGTTAAGTAATGATGGAATAATAAGGTCACGATTTCGACGAGGTTATTTTGTGCTTAGTTTTCTTCTTGGAAATGGGAGTTATGTGGATATAATGACTGTTTTCAAGAAGGAAAATAAGCGCAAAAGAATCCGTCCAAATCGGGAAGTTATTGTTTCATCGTTATTGAAAAAGTCAACAAATCTAAATACAATTTACGACAAAATAATGCTTATAGGAATAATTTTGATTTATTTAATATAATAAATAATATATTAAAAAATATTCAAAATAACAAAAGGGGTTATATCTCCAATGATGTGATATTTAAGAAAGTAGGAGAGAGGTGAGTAAATATAGACAATTCGTAAGTTGCAAACAACTTGGGATTTGGAATTTATTTCTTAATTATCTCTCAAAGAAATATCAAAAACTACGCTTAAATTTCCGTGAATATCTTCCAGAGCGATAGGTAAGATTCTTCGTTCCGCTTCTTTTTTGCTTGCCCAGGGGTCATTGGTGATATGCGGGTCGCCTTGAAAATAAAGCTGAGAAATCAATTCACGACTACCTTCTGCCGTCACCCGAAAATGAATATGAGCAGGGCGATATTGGGAACCGTTCAGGTACTTGCCCGGTAGGATGGTTTTGAAAGAATAGTTGCCCTTTTCGTCAGTCAACCACTTTCCGCGTAGATGGAAATGTTTGGATTCATTGTCATATTCTCCATCAGTATTGCAATGCCAGATTTCGACCATTGCATTTTCGATGGGCGTGGTGCAATCGCCGCGAAATACTTTACCCTTCAATTCCACAACTGTACCTTTTAAGTCTTTAGCCGTCAAGTCATTGCGTACAGGCACATCGGGTCTATAAAAAGGTCCTAAAATATCGTTGGTCGTTTCACAATCTCCCTCAAAATCATTACCCTTTGGTTTGACATTACCAAAAATCGACACCGAAAATGCACTAAGTGATCCCGCAATTAAAAATTCTTTTCTATTCATTTTCTTAATTTTGAATGAGTGAGTGAATTTTGAATGATTCTGAGCGGGTTACTATTCTATAACATAAATGTTGCCATAATATCTTAATGAAATACTAAAGAATACTGTGTTTTCGATTTGTTATTCATAATTCATCGTTGGATCCGGCGTGTAAGGTTTTCCTTCCAACATCTCTACATAATTGACTTCACCCAATCGTATTTTGACAGGAAATTTGAGCGTCTTTTCCAGTTTTACTTCTAATTTGCAGAAAATAGCGAGGTCTTCGTAGCAATATGCCTTTGGAATGGGCGTGATTTGTAGAAGATTGGTCGGATATTGTTGCGGCGAGGCAACTTGTGTTTTCGTAGAATCAGAAAATAGGGGAGTGCTTTGCTCGTCAATCAGAGAGAAACGGGAGGATTGAGCATTGATGTGAAACGAAAGCAAAACGAAAACAAATACAATATTACCGATAAGGTAATTTTTCGGGACGATTGTGTACTTGAACTTCATAACCGGGAAAATTTAGTAAGTCGTTCCACAAACCGACGTCCTCTGTAAGTGCCATCTTTCTTTCGGATAATAATATGGTGGCAATGTGTGGGTGGTCGGCAGCGTTTGACTGTAATTTTTTCTTGATTTTATTGGTAAAATGCTTTTTGATAAACGCCTTTATGTCTTTATTTTCAATCTTATTAAGCCGCCCTTGTCGTTGAAGAATAGCTACAATCGTTGTGATATTTTGCATCGAACTTCCACCGCCCGACGAGCGATTATATTCGTTGAGCAGTTTATTGGAAACGACCAAATGAGCATTATTTAAAGAATCTTCATCGTAATCTAAAAGCCATTTAATCAAGGCTTTGTAATCTTCATCAGCAGGATTGGCGAAGTTCTGCACGACGCAACTATTGTCAATAAAAAGGTCTTTCATCAGGCAGGTTGAGCGTTGAGGGCAATGTCCATGACATCCATCATATAGGTTTTGAAAAAATCTTCGGGCGCGTTGTGTATTTGTCCATCGGGCGTAAATTTGAGGTCGTGTACGACTGCCTTTTGTCCGTCATTTTGAATATAATAAATCGCAATATCTTCTTCTTTCAATTCGCCTTTCGTGATGAGCGCACGGAAGCGATTGAGCAGGTATTCGCTGTGGGTTTCGATAAGGTAATTTTTGTCGTTTTCATTGGCTTGGCGGGTGAAATAATCCGCCAGATTTGCTTGTATTTCAGGGTGTAAATGTATTTCAGGTTGTTCCACCAACAAAGTCGAACCTTTACCCAACTGTACATCTGCTACCGCAATTGGCAGGAATTGGCTGATGCCGAAACCTACGTCATTGAGGGAAGCTGTGATACCGCCTTTTTTGCTGTTGACAAGCAATTCGTAGCGTCCGCCGGGCAGTTGGTTGGATTGAATATTATTGACTAAACCAATGCCACGCAAATTATCTACAAGTTGTTGGTATTCAGATGTTTTATTGACTTCCCAAAGTAATATTTGATTACTGTGATGCTCGCCGAATTTACCAATTTTTACGCTGTAAGTTCCATTTTGAAGATAGGTTCTTTCAGGATGCAAACGAAATGAATTGATATAATTAAAAGCGTAATTCCATGGATTTAAACCACTTAAAGCTGTCCGTATCTTTGATAATCGTAATGTATATCCTAAGTCTTCTTCTTTAATAATCTCTCCTTCTTCATTATATAATATGAACTCACATAATTCGGGTTGATGTAATACTTTACCTAATTTCCAATAAGTTAATATCTCAAAGTATTTATCAGCATCACCAAGTCTAAATCCAATACTAATGATATTTTTCTTATTATTTAAATGCGAAATACTCTCAAAATTTCCTAACTGAACATACTCCCCATTCAATGATAATCCGAGTGGAAAAATCGCCGATTGAGCAGCCACCAACACCCCTTGCAAAACAGAACTCTTCCCACTACTATTCGCCCCGGTAAGCAAAGTAATCTTAGGCGTTTTGATATGTAACTTTTCAAAACACTTAAAATTATTGAGTTCTATTGAATTGATTCGCATATTGATGAATGCTGAATTTTGAATGAATTAATTTTGATAAAGATAAGGGATTTTATGGAGATTTACTCACATTTTTTCAATTGCTCTTTCACCACATCATACGAAACATAGCCATAATCATTTCCCCACGAATGATTTACAAAATTAATAATATTTGAGATTTCTATGTCGCTAAATTCTTTATTCTCAGGCATTTCATGATTATAAGGTAAACCATTAACCGTAATTTCTCCCGACAATCCATGTCGTATAATACAAGGCAATTCCGCTTGATGGTTCTCCAGATAATCCGAATTTTTCAAAGGGGGAATCAAACCTAAAAGTGCTTCACCGTTCTTCTGGTGACAGTTCTCGCAGTAATTTTCGTACAATAATTGCCCTTGCTTATAGGGATTTCGGTCGCAGGATGACGGTAGAATCGCAAGACACATTAACACAAATACAAGCATCACAAAAGCACAGGGTTTAAACCCTGTGCTTTTGTGATTTGCTGATTTTTTTGCTATAAAATTTTTCATAAAAAAAAACACTCACTATCAACTATGCACTATGAACTATCAACTATCAACTTCAAAACTCCTCATCCAATAATTTATCTATATCTTTCAAAAGTTGTGTCACTTGTTTTTCATCTGTTCCGTCGGCAAATGCGCGGATGCGTTTTTGTTTGTCTGCCAGTATAATTTTGCCGCTATGTGTGATGCCGCCCGGTTCGTCGGCGTCTTCTGCTGCGGAGATAAAATAAGCATGTGCCATATCATACAAAGCTTCTTTTTCACCCGTAACGAAATGCCATTTATCGCCCTCAAGTTGAAGTTTTTTGCTGTAATCCAGTAGTTTTTCGACATTATCGCGCTTAGGGTCGAGCGTGTGCGAAACCATCAGCAAGCGGTCATCTGATTGGTATTTATCGTAAATTCGGCGCATTTGAATTTTCACCGTCGGGCATATCGTCGGGCAACTCGTAAAAAAGAAATCCGACACATAAATTTTATCCTCAAAAGTTGTCGGAGTGATGGCTTTCCCGTATTGATTGGTAAAATTAAAATCGGGAATCGTATAGTAAGTCGTATCTTTTATGACTTCACCATTAATCGTTTTTTCCGTAATATCTTTCTCACCTAAAAATGGTAATGGTGTATTATCAGTTTGACAAGCAGTAAATAATATAATTGAAATTAATAATAAATATATTTTTGAAGAATGAGCATGAAATAACATTAAAATTATTCTTTATTAGAAGTGAAAATAAAGTGTAAGGAACGAAGCAAAAGCTACGTGCTACAAATAAACCACAAAAGTACATTTAAAGTTGACTTCAAAATGTTATTTTACACCCAAATTTAATCGACAACTCAATAACTCGTCAATTCGACAACATCTATGAAAGCAATTACTTTTCAAGACAAACAAAGTCTTCGATACGAAGATATTCCCGACCCCACGATTTTGCAAGATGGTGACGCTATTGTGCGGGTGCATATTGCGGGTGTTTGCGGGTCGGACTTGCATGTGTATCACGGACGCGAGACAGGGATTGATTGCGGTACAGCAATGGGGCATGAATTTGTCGGAGAAATTGTAGAAACGGGCGGTGCTGTACAAGGTTTTCGTAAAGGCGATATAGTGATAAGCCCTTTCACGACCAATTGTGGTATATGTTATTTTTGTACAATCGGCTTGACTTGCCGATGTGTGCACAATCAATTTTACGGTTGGCGCGAAAAAGGGGAGGGGCTACACGGCGGACAGGCAGAATATGTGCGTGTTCCGATGGCAGATACCACGCTGATGCTACTGCCCGAAGGCGTATCTCAAAAGGCGGGTTTGATGCTTGGTGATAATTTTTCGACGGGCTATTATTGCGCCGAACAAGCTGATATTCAAGCCAATGGCACATACGCCATACTCGGTTGCGGCTCTGTGGGATTGATGGCGATATTGGCAGTACGAATGTTGGCAGCAGAGCACATCTATGCCATTGATGCTATACCGGAACGCCTCCAAAAAGCCAAATCTTTCGGCGCAATTCCGATTAATTTTAAGACACAAAATCCTGTTGAAATCATCATGGATGCTACGAAAGATATTGGTGTGGATGCAGTGTTGGAGGTAGTCGGTAGCAGCGAGGCGAGTAGCATGGCAATGCGTTTGGTGCGTCCGGGCGGTATTATTTCGACGGTGGGTGTACATACCACACCCTTCGCTTTCAGTCCTGCCGATGCCTACGACAAAAACCTCATATTTAAAATCGGCAGATGCCCCGCACGTCATTATATGACCAAATTGACAGATAAATTAACTACTTTTGATACGAAAATCAGCAGCGTCATCACACACGAATTTGATTTAGCTGAAGGCGTAGAAGCCTATCGAATTTTTGATAAAAAAGAAGATGGTTGTATTAAGAGCGTGTTGAGGAGTTGATGAGTTGATGTGCTGACGTGTTGATGTGCTGACGTTTTAAGTCTGCTCAACTTATTTCAGGCACGCACAAACTATGAACTATGAACTGACAACTATGAACTGATAGCCTGATGTGTTTGTAAATTATTGATTATCATAAAGAAAATATATTATGCCTAAAATAGAATCTTTTGAAGACCTCAAATGTTGACAAGCAGCACGAATATTGACCAAATTTGCATTTGAATTAAGCGAAAGCGAACCTAAATTAAGGGATGATTGGGATACCAAAAGACAATTTAAAAGAGCTGCATTATCTCAATATGTTCGCCAAATTGAAAATTGATAATTGAGAGTTGATAATTAATTTATTTTTTATTTCATAAAAAACTTAAAATTAAATAATTACAAATTATAAAATTAAATTAGTTATCAATTATACATTCTCAATTCTCAATTTGGCGAAGACATTG
>CALHBW010000409.1 GCA_937930625.1 uncultured Saprospiraceae bacterium
CCTGACCCTACATGAGGAAATCGCGTTTATAATTTTTTATAATAAAAAAAAGCATGTTCGGGCAGCAATTCAGGGTGAAATGCCTTGATTAAATCTTTCAAAACCACATCGGGCTGTACCACCGCCGATTCGTAAATATCATAACCGCCTTGCGGCGAAACACGACGACTGCCATTATACAACTCTTTATTTTTCAAGGCATTAAAATCACCGTATCGCTCATCAGACGCTACAATATCTGCGGCACTGCCGACCATGCCGATGTTTATCCACTTATCCGCCGCCTGCGCTTTTTCATAGACCGTTTCAAAATCCAATTGCAGACTTGATTTGCCTTTATTTTCTTGCCAAATATATGCGCCACCTGCATCCGCGATGTGATTTGCCACATAACTTGCGCCACCCGGTACATACCAATTTCCCGAAAAACCCATACCGACCATTACGCGGGGTTGTTCGCGGATATTATCTTGTACTAAATTTTTTAATTCATTATAATTCGTTGAAATTGAATTGAATAGGCTATCAGCTTCGGCTTCTTTATCGAATAAAACAGCAATAAATTTTATCCATTCGGCGCGTCCGAGTGGCGTATGGTCGGTGTATTCGGCGAGCACGATTGGTGTCAATCCTGCTTCGTGCAATTTGTCGATATTATTGTCGGTACTCATACCGTAAGTCAGTACGATTTCCGGTTCGGTATCTGTCAGAATTTCATAATTTAAACCTGCTTCATTGCCGATTTCTCTGACTTCTCCTGCTGCTATGCGCTCGCGGGTGCGTACATCATACACATATTTTGCGCCCGAAATACCAACAAGTTTATCCGCTACTCCAATCGAATTGAGCAAGGCAAGATGTGTCGTAGAAGTACAAGCCACTCGTTCTACGGGACGCTGGATATATACTGCTTTTTCGGAAAATTCAGGCTTCACTTTTCCCTTATCATACACGACATAATTGAACGAAATTTTTGCTGCATCCCAGGGGTTTTTGACTTGTAAAACGGTATAATTCGGATATTTTGTGAGGGTGAAATTTTGGGCGTATTGGATGGTTTCACTCTTTTTGTTTTCGCTAATTATCGTTGGTTTATTTTCATTTTTACATGAGAATAAAATGATAATGAATGTAATGTAAATTAATTTATTTTTAATAAATAATTTTATCATATTTTATTCAAGTTTTGTACAAACACGAATCTCCGGGGTGCAGGACAAATCTTTAATTTTAGTAAAAAAATGATTTAATGCGAGTTCTGTAATGACTGCTTTAGCTGTCAAGTATTTTTTTATTCAAATTTTATAATTAATTTAAAATGAATTACTTATGCAATATATCTTGTTATTCACTTGACAGTTAAACAGGCTGACCGCGAATACTGTAATGACTGCTTTAGCTGTCAAGTGGTATAAAAAATTATTTATAAATTTTTGTTTTTAAGACTATTACAAATTAAAACAATAAATTACTTGACAGCTAAAGCAGTCATTACAGGGTCTTAATTGCTCCCAGTTCAATTTGAAATTAAAGATTTGTCCTGCACCCAATCTCCGTGTTACGTTGTATGATTGGCGAAAAATAAGTAAATTTGTACACAACCAATGACCTATGGCAAAAGACTTTTATCACGAACTTGTAAAGGAAATGGATATTAGCATCGAAGATACAAAGACATCAGGAAGTGTTAAGCAAATATTTAACCGATTTAGCGGATTATTATAATAACGCACTTGGGAATGACCTAACATATCAAGCTATCACTGATGCGAAAAATAATCATTTTCAATTACTTAGAGTGGGTTGGGCAGAAGATAGATTCTATTACGGTATTCTCATGCACTTCGATATCCATCCCGAAACAGGTAACATTTGGGTACAACAAAATAACACTGAAAGACTCATTGACGAAGAATTAGAAGAGTATGATATTCCGAAAAAGCACTTTGTACTTGGATTTCGCCATGCGTCTGTACGACCACATTCTAAGTATGCTGTAATGTAGAAAATAAACAAAAAATGACAGAACTTATCGGCATCCCCTTCGACGGCAACTCCTCTTTTCTTCGCGGTCCGGCTGCTGCACCGCAACGTATTCGCATGATGGAAATCGAAGGCTCGACTAATGCCTTTGCGGAAAACGGTGTTGAAATCGCCGAATCTATAAATTTCTTTGACTTGGGAGATATGTTTTTTGAAGAAACACATTCCGAAGCTGTATTCGCAACGATAAAAACCGAGATAGCGAGTTTTTTGGAAACAAGCAATAAAGTCATTTCCATTGGCGGCGACCATTCCATTACTTATCCGATTATTGATGCTTTTTCAGGTAAATACGCGAATTTGAATATCTTACACTTGGATGCTCATCCTGATTTGTATGATGATTTTGACGATAACCTTTACTCACACGCTTCGCCTTTCGCACGAATTATGGAAACCCGCAAGGCGCGTTCCCTCACCCAAGTCGGCATCCGTACATTCAATGACCATCAGCGCGAACAGGCGCGAAAATTCAAGGTGAATGTCGTCGAAATGAAAGATTTTAACTTTGATTTCCTCGCAAAATTAGAAGCACCCTTATACATTTCATTAGATTTGGATGTACTCGACCCTGCCTTCGCTCCCGGCGTATCGCACCACGAATCCGGCGGTATGACCACTCGCCAACTGCTCGATATTATCCAAAATATTCCAGTAGAAATCGTCGGTGCAGACATCGTAGAATATAATCCCTTCAGAGATGTGCATAATATGACGGCGATGGTTGCCTATAAATTGATGAAGGAATTGATAGTGAAAATGATGTGATTTCGTGATGGGTAAAACATAACCTTCGTAGGGACAGGTCGCGACTGTCCCTACGAAGGTTATGTTTTACAACCGCCAATACCCACATTTCAAATACGCCCCTTCGGGAAATGTAATCGGATGGTCAATATCGTGAAATGTTTTTTCCATCAATTCATGCGAATGACGTACTGATGCAATTGCCGTTTCACATATTTCAAAAAAATCATCAGGATTAATCCTTGAAGAACAAGATGCTAAGACGAGTATTCCACCCTTTCGTACTAATTTAGAACCCAAGATAGCGAGTCGCCGATAGCTGTGTTTGGCTTTGTCGATTTCTTTGGCACGCTTGGCAAAAGAAGGCGGGTCTATCACTACAATATCATAGGTTTTTCGCTCGGCGGCGAGGTCATCTAAGGCAGCGAAAGCATCAGCCGCGATGGTCTTATGTGTGCCTGTGTGGGGGTTGAGTTCGGCATTTTGTTCGGCGATTAGTAGGGCTTGTGCGCTGATGTCGAGACTCGTGACTGCGCTCGCGCCACCTGCGAGTGCGTGTACAGAAAAGCCGCCTGCATAAGCAAACACATCCAAGACGGTTTTGCCTTTTGCGAGTTCGCCGACGCGCTTTCGATTGTGTCGGTGGTCGAGAAAGTAACCCGTTTTATGTCCGCGAATGACATTGGCAGCGAAACGCAAACCATGCTCTTGAAAAATGACGACTTCATCGTCTAAAGTTCCGAAAATTACCTGTCCGTCCGACAAGCCGAAGGTGTTATTTTCCAATTTGCGGCTAAGGCGCAGAACGACTGTTTTACAAGTTGATATTTCGACGAGATGAGTGAGTATGTCATTCAAATAGGGCAACCAAATCCACGAATACAATTTGAGTACCAAGACCTCCGCATACACATCCGCGATAAGTCCGGGAAAGTGGTCATTTTCTCCATAAATCAAACGATAACTATTTGTTTGTAAATTAAATAAAGGTTTACGAATATTATATGCGTTAATAATTTTCTCTCGAAAAAAATCACTATTAATATTTGCAGAAGTTTGGAATTGAATGATTTTGATGCGAATCGGCGAATCGGGGTCGTACAATCCGCAAGCCAGAAACTTGTTCTTTTTTTGGTCAAAAATAATGGCTAAATCACCCGCTTTTCCCTCGGCACTTTGTTTGACGATACCCTCGTCGAATATCCACGGATGTCCGCGTTTGACCATGCGCTCGGCGGCAGGTTTGAGTTTGATGGCGAGGCGATTAGTTTGAATGTCGGGAAATGTCAAATTGAAATGCGTAATGGAACACGGATTTGGCGGATTACACGGATGACGCGGATTTTTTTGTGCAGCTTTCGTCAAAAAAATCTGTGTAATCTGCTCAATCCGCTAAATCTGCGTTCTAATGAGTAAATTTACCCACAAATTTACAAAAACTAATAGTGATTCATTCACTCATTGAAAATATTCACTCATTCACTCATTGTATTTCTATGGACATCAACATTCGACAGGCTAATGAAGTCGATATACCATTACTCGCGAAAATCGGGCGACAGACTTTTTATGATGCATTCAAAGAGAATAATAGTTCGCAAGAGAATTTTGAAAAATATTTGAGTGAAGCATTTAACACACAAAAAGTTACAGATGACTATCACGCGAATACGACTTTGTTTTTATTAGCCGAAAATAAAAAAAAGAAGACGGTAGGATATGCCAAATTACGTTGGGATAATCGTCGAGATGATTTGATGCCACACCATAATTATATCGAATTAGAACGTATTTATGTGCTAAAGAAATATTGGAATATGGGCATTGGAGGATGGATGATGAATGAGATATTTGACCTCGCGCGTGCGCGTGGGTACGAGTGTGTATGCCTTGCTGTTTATGAGCACAATACTGCTGCTATTCGGTTTTATGAAAGGCTTGATTTTCAGAATATTGGAACAGTTCTTTTTGAATTAGGGGATGTGATTGAGCGTGATATTTTGATGATGAAAAATGTAGCCTGATGTAGGGACAGGGCATGCCCGTCTGATGTAGGGACAGGGCATGCCCTGTCCCTACATCAGACGGGAAAATGAGGATAAAATTATTTCAATCTCTTCATCAGTCGATTCGTAATTTGCAGAAAATGCTCTTCCGTAATAATACCCATCAAATCGCCATTTTTGACAACGAGCAAACAACCGACTTTGTGTTTTTGCATCTTTTCGAGCGCATCTGAAATGTATGCTTCCGGCTCAATTGTAATCGGTTTGGTAATCATAATATCCTTGACAAGCGTGATGGGTTGGTCGCGCAGACAATCATCCTGACGAGTAAAATGATGCAATAACATACTCGACGTAACCAAGCCAACCATTTCCCCTTTTTTGGTATCTTCAACGGCAATATAGCGGGTTTTGCGCCAGTTCATCATATCTGCTACAAGGTCGAGAATGTCGTCTTTTTGAACCGTGATGAGGTCGGTACTCATAAACTCTGAAACGAGGAGTTTATTGGGCAAATATTCGTCTATATCTTCCAAATTTGGTAATTTCCATTCGTGTACGGGAATGCCTTTTTTCTGGTTTTTGACCGTCGCGGCGGTGAGTACCGAGAGGGCTTCATCGGTGTTGGTTTCTTCACTGAGTTTGGTGAAAGTACGCAATGCCCAACGTGCGCCCGTGCAATGCCTTTTGGCACGTTCTTTAATGATACCCAAGTACTTATCAATATCTTTATTATCTACTTTTTGATGCTTCAAGCCCTTGCGTGCAATGGGCAGCAATTCCTTCAAAATCAAATCAGTCGCGGAGATTTTTTTATCCTTGAACCATGTAAAGTTAGAATCAATTCCGGTGCGTGAAGCCTTCACAAAATTATCACTGGCATCGGCAAAACTCATCTGTTTACGGATGTCATCGTGCTGCAAAGCCAAGCCCGTCATCGCGCCCAACCAGAAGGCTGCACTCGCCATCTCATCGACCACCGTAGGACCGGAAGGCAAGACGCGACATTCGATACGAAGATGCGGTTTCATACCTTTCGGCGCACCATAGCAAGGGCGATTCCAACGATAAACTGTGCCGTTGTGCACTTGTAGAGCTTTGAGTGCGGGTGTTTTGTCTTTTTCGAGCATTTCTATGGCATCTTCTTGTGTATTAGAACTTAATAGAACGCGAAAACGCATAATGTCTTCGCGGTAAATTTCCAAAATACTTTCGTGTAGCCAATCCTTTCCAAAACTCACACGCGGGCTGCGCTCACGCAGGTGGTCTTGCGAAGCGCGCGTGTCGAGTGACTGCTGAAATAGGGCAATACGTGTCTCATGCCAGAGTCTTTTCCCAAATAAAATCGGTGAATTTGCAGAAATCGCAATCACAGGACCGGCAAGAGCTTGTGCGATATTATACATCTTCACAAATTCATTCGGATTGACCTGCAAATGCACCTGAAAACTTGTATTACAAGCCTCCAACATAGGGTTGTTGTGTTTGATAAGCAACTCGTCGATTCCTGCCAAACGGAGTTCGAAGGGGTCGCCTGCACGTTGAGCATGTATGGCTTCCATCAAGGCTCTGTAACGCGGTATATCCGTGAGATTGTCATAGACCAAATCAAATTTGCGGAGTGTAGGCATGATACCGCAGAGTAGGATTTCGGTGTCGTCACAGCTTTTGGCAGCTTTGCGAATTTTGTTCAGGCGAGTCTGGATTTCGGACTCCATTTTGCTCAGGCATTTCCCCTTAAATTCTTGTGGCGTAAGGGTGATTTCGAGGTTAAATTTCCCGAGTTCAGTTTCCGCCCATTCGTATTTTTTGAGCTTTTTGAGAATGGCATCCGCATTGGTCGCAGGTTTCCATTGTTTATTGACCAAGCACATTTCTTGCTCTGCTCCGATGCGTGTAACACCGGTTTCAAATTTATCATTATTGAGCATGTATTCCAATGCCTGTACATCGTTGAGCAAATTCCGCATGAATACGCGCATTTGCTTTTCGTCACTGACTTTTGATACGTTAAAATCTCCCATGGTTCGTGTTATTGTGTTTATGTGTTATTGTGTCTGTGTATAGCGAACGATAACACAGTAATACAGAAACACATTAACACATATTCGTGGTGAAGATAGGGAGTTTTTTTGTAATTTTAAATATGATAAGTACATGGACACAATTAGATTTAAAATTAGAACGAGGTTATTTTTTCGCTGTTTTTTCTTACAAAATCCGCACATAGCCCACGCTACGTAAGGATTTTTTAAGGGAAAACAGTGGAAAAAGAAGCCGTTATAAATTAAAGATAATTGTGTCCATGTACTTAAATGTGTATCATTTTGTAAATCGGTTGATATACAAGATTACCACTTAGGAGGTTTATAATCGATGTAAAATTGTTTGGCAGATTCATATTTTATAGTCTCTTCATCTATTTCTTTGGCAAGGGCAATGGCTTTATCAATGTAATGGATTGCCTTTTTCTGTTTTCGTAAATAATAGTAACAATTAGCTTTTGCATGTAAATTCTTCGGGTGTTCTTCAATTAATAATGAAGCATTTGCCCAATCCAAAGCTTTCTTTAAGTTGCGCTTCTTTTTGGATGCTCTACAGGTAATCTCCGAACACATATTCAATATTTCCCAAGATATTGAGTCTATTTTACTAAGTGTATCTTCTATCATTTCTAGCTTATCGTTCCATGCTGACAGTGAAATATAGTGTCTAAGTGGCCATTGATATTCCTTCTTTGGTTTACGGAAATATTCATACTCAATTGTACCCTGTATTCTGTTGTTTTTCAAATAAATTGACACTTCGGGTAAATGTGCATGGGGACTATATGAATATAAAACCTCCTCAAATCTCATATCTTCTTTTATTAATGAACCGTTTTTATCATAATAAAAGTGTGTATCCTCTTTCAAATAAGGTGTTTTAAGACTGTCTCGCTCATGCATGATTAAATAATAGGATTTTTCTCGAATGAGCGTGTCTTGCAGATAAAAGCGTTTAGCACCTAAATGATACTTATTAAATGTCTTGTACCAATATTCAACGACTTTATTTTGTTCATCAATTTGTACAATTGAAATAGAGTCATTATCTAGATACCCTCCTTCCTTTTTAGTGATTAAATTATTGGTATCCAAGTAGTAATAGCCAACAATTTCATCTCTAAATATATTGGATAAAATAGTTTGATTATCAGTTATTTTAAATAATGTCAGATTTGTTAAAGTATCTGTTGAATTATCAGATAAATAGGTGCAAGTTTCAGTGAAGCCTATCAAGCGTTTTTCTGCATTATACTCATATATAGTGCGGTAAACTCCATAATCTTCGTCTCCCGCTATTTTGCTTACAGGCAAATTTGTATCACCAAGATAATTTATCATTGTCTCAGACATAGGATAGCCAAATGATATATGACTAATATCAGTAATTCTACCTAATGTATCAAATTTGTATTCCGAGTAGATGGAATCAGAAACACTTAACTTTGCTTTTACAAACCCTATGTCTTTTATGCTGACAAGATTTTCTTCGGAAAACGGAAATTCAAGTTTGGTCATATCTCTTTCAAAAATATAGTAGCTTGGTCTTGAAGGACTTCTTCCTGATAAAATACTGAAAAAGAGGATAATAAGAGTTGTTGTAAATAATGCTTTTTTCATTTTCTTCGTGTTCCCTT
>CALHBW010000410.1 GCA_937930625.1 uncultured Saprospiraceae bacterium
ACTTAGTATAATTCAATATGTTCGCCAAATTGAAAATTGATAATTGAGAGTTGATAATTAATTTATTTTTTATTTCATAAAAAACTTAAAATTAGTTATCAATTATACATTCTCAATTCTCAATTTGGCGAAGACATTGTATAATTTTGAATTAGTTTTTAGAATATTATTATTTAAATTATGTAATTAATTAATTTTCAATAAAATAAAAAAATGTTGTTGTCTGCCATTTGCAAAATGTCAGCCAACTCGCGCCACCGGAAAGATGTGGGGTATCGATAGATTTTCAAAATGCAAGGCGAGTAAAGTTTACCTAATTTATGGACAAACGCGATGCAAACGCGATTTTTTTATTTTTTTTATGGGAAAAAAACTTGCGCTTAACTTTGCTTAAAAAAACACAAGATCGCCACATTAGCAGCACATTCGGGCACTATCCTTTCATTTCCCCATCAACGAAATATTCAGCACAACACCTCGTCCTACACCTACCTCATCTACTGCCCTGCCTTCTCGCTAATTAAGGCTCAGATATCGAATGTTGCCAAACCATACTTATGCTCTAAACACTTCCAAACCAGAACGTCTTTCTGAATTTAGGCTACCCGTCTAACTTTGCCTAAGCAAACACTCGTCAGACGAATCCTTGTATTCAGTGCGAATATTTTATGAGACAAATCACTACATTTCACAAAACCTTCGTCAGACGAGTAGTAATCCCGCTGAGTCCACTCAAAATAAAACCCAAAAAAGCAACTGCCATACTGAATTTATTTCTCCCGTACAGCTGTCGGGAGAAATAAATTCAGAAAGACGTTCTTGCCTAAAAATTCTTTCGCCATTCTTTCAATTCCTCCACTTGCTCCGCCGTAATATATTCAATATCAAGAGCCTCCGTAAGCAAAACATCATAATTAGAAAGCGTTTCGAGCCGACAATCATTTTCCTCAAAAGCCTCAATAGACTTATCAAATCCATAAGTAAAAATAGCGAGTACGCCCGCCACATTACAGCCGAGTGCTTCGAGTGTATGCACGGCTTCGAGGCTACTACCACCCGTCGAAATCAAGTCTTCCACCACAAGAATACGTTCATTACCGCGCACATCGCCTTCTATTCGATTTTGCAAGCCATGCCCTTTGGTTTTGCTTCGCACATAAGCAAAAGGCAAATCAAGTGCATCTGCCAGCAATGCACCATGTGCAATACCCGCCGTCGCTACACCCGCCACCATGTTGAACATCCCAAAAACTTTGGATTTTTCTGCCAAACTTTCCTTGATAAACGTCCGCACCTTCGGATACGAAAGCGTTTTGCGATTATCACAATAAATCGGCGATTGAATACCCGATGCCCAAGTAAACGGGTTTTGTGGGCTGAGTTTTATTGCGTTTATTTGCAATAGTTTCTTGGCAACTTCTGATGCTAATAGTTCATAGTTCATAGTTCATAGTTTGTAGTTCGTAGTTCATAGTTTGTAGTTCATAGTTTGTAGTTTGTATTTTACTTCGTAGAAATATCTCAATTAGCTACGAACTATCAACTATGAACCATGAACTATCAACTATCAACTGATTAAAACACACACAAATGTACACAATCTACCGTAAAAGCCGATTTTTTCTGCTGACTTCCACCCCACCCGACCAACTCCGCCAAACCCATCCACACATGCTCATACATGTATATGACGGCAAGCGTGAGCATATCAAAAAATTTATTAAAAATGCCCGAAAAACAAAAATTGGAGGGAAACATAAGCCCCAAGCCATCATTTTATATCACGAAGATGTAGAACAATTGAAAGCCGATTTTTTTTGCGCTTATAAAATCGTAGAAGCTGCCGGTGGTGTGATATTTAATCCCCAAAATAAAATTTTATTTATCTATCGGCGCGGACATTGGGACTTGGCAAAAGGAAAAATAGACCCCGGCGAAACGCCCGAAATTACCGCCCTCCGCGAAGTCGAAGAAGAAACCGGACTCGCCAAAGTCCAAGGCCACGAACATCTCCACACCTCTTATCACATCTACAAAGACCGCAAAGGCACGAAATGTCTCAAACCCACTTACTGGTACAGAATGACCACTAAAAATACTAAATTGAAACTCCAACACGAAGAAGATATAGAAACCGCCGAATGGCTAAAGGCAGGTGATTTTTTGGAAAGTAGTCGGGTAACTTATGGAGCTATAAGAGATGTTATAGAGTTAGTTCATAGTTCATAGTCGATAGTTCGTAGTCCATAGTCGATAGTTCGTAGTCCATAGTTCATAGTCCATAGTTTGTGCGCGAGATAGTTTCATGTTAAAACTATGGACTATCGACTATCAACTATGGACTATCAACTATGAACTGATTACCTTTATTTCTTACTTCCACCTGTCAGCGAATAACCTACGCTCAACAGAATCTGTGGGTCACCGGTATCGAATGGTCGATTTGCGCCGAATGCGTCGATACCGTTTCCGGCAAATGTACCTTCATAACGCAAATCAATAACGATACGCTTGCCTACATCTAAGCCCAAACCCGCCTGATAACCATAACGCGCCGATTGGAGCATCGTTTCGCGTACACCGTCGTCGTTGATAGCTTCGCGGTCAAATGCCATACGTACATAAGGTCCTGCCATTGCGCGGAGTGGACCGAGTTTTGTACCAAACATGACAGGTATATCAAGGTCTTTGAGCGAACTCACCGTCACTTCCGGCTGTACATAAAAGCCCAATAATTTCAAACGAGCAAATGCACCGACTTGGGTACTGACATTAGCTTGTTCAAATTTATCGTTTATTGTACCACTACCATCTGAGGTAGCAGCTTCGATATTGGCAACGGTGGCACCGAGTCCTAATTTGGGTCCGATTTTAAACATCTGGGCAGATGCTGTAGCCGCGAACATAAAAGCGGCAACGAAAAGGATGATTGACTTTTGCATAGTTTAAATATTGAATATGAGAAAATGGATTGTTCTATTGTTCTATTTGTACTCGTCAGACGAATCATTTTATTCAGTGAGAATATTTTATGAGACAAATCACTACATTTCACAAAACCTTCGTCAGACGAGTAGTATCCCGCAAGCAAACTTAGACGGGTAGCCTGATTTTTTTTGCAAAAAATCATTTTATATTATAAAAACAAAACCTAATTTAATAATTCTGCAATATATAAAATTCTATTTACTTTCTAAACGATTATCATGCCAAATCAAGTACATCATATGCAATTTATTACATATTTTAACATAACCTTACAAGTTAGATGACAATTTTGTGATTTTTGACTGAATGATTTTCGATTTTTGATTTATCCAATTTGTTGATTTTGGATTTTTGATTTCTGATTGTGTACCTTTGCCGGCGAGAATTATGACATTTCTTGTCAAAAATTAATGGTTCTTTGACAATTTTTGCAAATTTAATAAAACACCTATTTCACGCAGAGTTCGCAGAGAACGCAGAGTACTGATAGTCAATTCTCTGCGACCTCTGCGTTCTCCGCGTGAGGACACTATTTGCAAAAAATGTCAAAAAACCAAATCACTCAATACATCAAACTGAACTTAAAAACAGGAAAAACCGTTTTGCGTTGACATTTCCCCCCAATCAAAAATCAAGAATCACTCAATCAAAAATCACTCAATGAATTTCATAGAAGAACTGCGCTGGCGCGGATTGATACAAGACATGACCCCCGAACTCGAAGAAGCCGTAAAAAACGGCAAGCTCACCGCATATATTGGCTTTGACCCAACTGCTGAGTCATTGCACATTGGTAATATGGTGCCGATTATGTTGTTGGTGCATTTGCAACGGCACGGGCACAAGCCTATCGCGCTCGTAGGTGGCGCAACGGGGCGCATCGGCGACCCATCGGGTAAAGATGCCGAGCGTCAGTTGTTGAGTTTGGAGATACTGGATAAAAATGCAGAGAAAGTTGCTACGCAATTGAAAAGTTTTCTCGATTTTGATTGTGGAGATGCTTCAGCTCAGATGGCAAACAATTACGATTTTTACAAAGACATGGGCGCACTCGAATTTCTGCGTGATGTCGGTAAACACATGACAGTCAATTACTTGATGTCAAAAGATTCGGTCAAAAATCGACTTGAAAGCGGTTTGTCATTTACCGAATTTAGCTACCAATTGATTCAGGGTTACGATTTCAAATGCTTGTACGAGCAGTACAATTGTACCTTGCAAATGGGTGGCTCTGACCAGTGGGGAAATATCACGGCAGGGGTAGAATTTATCCGTCGCATGTTGGGCAAAAAAGCCCACGCGCTGACCACTCCCCTACTCACCAAACCCGACGGCAAAAAGTACGGCAAATCGGAAGGTGGCAATGTTTGGCTTGATGCTACGATGACTTCGCCCTACCAATTTTACCAGTTTTGGCTCAATTCGGATGATGCGATGTTGGATAGGTTATTCAAGACATTCTCGCTGAAAACGCAAGCAGAAATCGAAGCCATTCTTGCCGAACACAGCCAAGACCCCGGACGGCGTGTTGGTCAAAAAGCCCTTGCCGAAGAAATTACCACACGCGTACATTCGCGTGAGGCGTATGAGTCGGCGGTACAAGCATCGGAGTTTTTATTTAGAGGAAAACGAGATGCTTTGTTGGCATTGAGTGAGGAAAATCTGGAAGTAGTGAGTCGTGAGACAACCCATTTTACCGTACCCAAAAGCGACCTTGAAGCAGGTATCGGCATCATTTCACTGATGGCGGATGCTACCCAAATCGTCAAGTCACGCGGCGAAGCTCAACGCGCTATTAAGAATAATGCCGTTTCTGTAAATAAGGAAAAAGTAACGGATAAGGAAATGACTGTCAATGCTTCGCATCTACTGCATGATAGATTTATTATGGTCGAAAATGGAAAGAAAAATAAGTTTATGATTGAGGTGAATTGACGAGTTGATGTGTTGATGAGTTGATGAAAAACGTCAACTCGTCAACTCGTCAGCACCCTTTTCACGATTCTTAGTTGGTGGGTATATTTCCGTTTTTTTCTATCATAAATGCCTTGATGGTCGAGGCGGTCAATGCGAACCTGACCGGAAGCGTGGATGATTTCGCTTTCCGGGAGTACGATGCCGACGTGTATGACTTTTCCTTCTTTATTTTCAAAAAAAGCTAAATCACCGGGCAGGGCTTCTTCGATAAAATTAAGGGTTTCGCCTTGCTCTACCTGTTGCGAAGCATCGCGTTTCAGTTGGATACCCAGCATTTTATAGACGACCTGTGTGTAGCCGGAGCAGTCAATCCCGAATGGCGAACGCCCTCCCCACAAGTAAGGCGCAAAGAGATATTTTCGGGCAATTTTGACGACCAATTCGCGGGTAGGCGGTGTATCGGCGGGGTTGATGGTTTGTCCGCTGAAAGTGTAGGCTTGCTTATTGAAGCGGAAGCGCATCCCGTCATAATCAGGTAGTGTACTGCCCATCATAATCGGCAAATAGTGATTGTCAGCCATTGCGCCCTGTGCAAGTTCGAGGCTGTATGCGGGGTCTTTTTGTACAGGGTTGTTGATTTCGAGGGCTTGTTTGCGGTCTATCCATCCTTCGTAAGCATCTAAGGTGCAACGGATTTTGAGCCATTTGCGCTTTTTCTTCAATACCTCAAAGGTCTCGCCAAACAAGAGTTGGGACACCATCTCGCTCGTATCATCAGGCTTTGCCCGCACGGGCGACATACTCAATGGACAGATTCCGAATTTCATGGGCGCAAAAGTACGGAAGTAATTTTAAAATGTGTAAGATGGAACGCGGATTTAGCGGATTGTGCGGATTTACGCGGATTTTTTCTATTGGACTTTGTATTTTTTGATGGATGATTGTAGAAAATAAACGAAATCTCCCTTTCTTGACGTATAGCTTGTAGTTGCGATTAATTCACCTTTATCATTCACTACGGCAAAATATGGTTGGCTATTATTATCCGTCAAATCAGCTTGAAATTCACCATTCCAACTTCCTACTGTCTTGATTATTCTGTCTTTGTAGTTTGATTTTTTGACTAAATATTCCGGTAATTTGCTTTTGTCATCTACCACTAAATTCACCACAATAAAATTATCTAACATGTATTTTTTTACTACTTTTTTTGAGAAAATGACGCGCTCCATTCCTTTGTATCCAACAACTCCATAGCCTGTAAAATGAAATAGAACAGGTTTATTCTCAGATTTTGCTAACTCATACACTTTTTCACATTCGACAAAATACCCACCTTTAGGAGAAATATAATCCATAAATTCTCCTTCGTCGTAATGATTGCAAGAAATTAGAAAAAACAATAAAATCAAGCTATAATACTTCATAAAAATACCGTTTAATAACTCAATGTCTTCGCCAAATTGATAATTGAGAATGTAGAATTGATAATCAATTCAAAATAATACTTTGTATTTTATTAATTATTAATGATTTATAAAAATTAAAAACAATAAATTATTCTCTATGAATTTGCAACTATTCATTTGGCGAACACATTAATAACTCCTATTCTACTGTTTTTTTGATGAAAAAATTGTGTCTTAATCTCTTTTTCTGTATATTCGTTTTTTAGAAAAAAATATGATCGCAACAACAGCATATCAGGAAATCATTGATTTTATTGCATCAGGTACAAGCCCTGAAACGGTAATTCAATTTCGTCCGTCCAATACCACACAAAAGCGAGTTAGCGAATTGCTTCATAAGGAAAAAAATGGCGCATTAACACCTGAAGAACAATCCGAAATGGAAAACTATATGCTTATCGAACACCTAATGAGGCTTGCTAAAGCTCGTGCCCGGCAATTGATGAAGAATGAGTAGTTATGTTCCAGTGACATATCGAAAAATAGTTATCGAACGTGCAGAGAGTTGTTGCGAATACTGCCTTATCCATCAAGAAGATGCTTTTCTTTCCTTCGAGATTGACCATATTATCAGTGAAAAACATGGTGGTGAAACTGCAATAGATAATCTTGCTTACACCTGCTTTTACTGTAATAGGTTTAAGGGTAGCGATATTGGTTCTGTACTCCTCCCTGAGATGAATTTCATTCGATTTTATCATCCAAGAATAGATGTATGGTCAGAACATTTTGAATTGGAAGACGCCATTATTCACCCTAAAACCGATATAGGTAAAATTACTGCTAAAATTTTAAAATTCAATGAGGTAGAACGAATCATGGAAAGGCAGTTATTAATTCAACTTGAAAGATATCCACGATAAAAAAATCTGCGTAAATCCGTTCAATCCGCCAAATCCGCGTTCCATCAAAGCAAACACCCCGACCACCAAACATACGCCATACTTACGAGTGCAATTACATTCGACCCCACGCCGAATAGCTGCATTTGTTCGAGTGTATAACGTTTTGTTTTGTAAATCAAAGTCAAATCTAAAACCAACCAAATTAATCCCAAACCCAACATACTGCCAAAAATATAATCGCCATAAGCAAAAAACAACAAAGTCGTCTCCGTAGCTACAATTATGATAATCAGCACTTTAGTCGCTCGCATACCAAGTGTGGTGGCGGTGGTCGTGCGTCCGGCTTTGCGGTCGGGCGTGATGTCCATGACTTCGCCGATGAGTTGAGATTGCACCGCAAACAGCAGTAAATAGAAATAAGTCAACCACCGCAAGTCCATCAAATCATTCACCATGATACTAAACGGCACGACCATTAAGTAACCAAATTGCGCTGCCAAATCCAATCCGGGTATATTTCGCAATCCTTTCTGCGGGAAATTATACGCTACCAAAATACCCCCCAATACAGCGAACAAAGTCACCATTTCCCATCCTTCTAATGCAATAAAAATCAAACAGAAAAATAACTGTACTTTGGTAATTGCCTGCGGTAATTGGGCGAGTTGTTCTTTCGTTCCTTTTGCGCCAAATAAGAAGCTGTCTTTGCGTGGATTGAGTTGGTCGGTTTCATAATCTACGATGTCATTCCAACCATAAATCAGAAAATTCAAGGGAAAAGTCACATACAATAATCCCAGCCAGAATAATGGTTCTACCCAAAATTGCTGTCCTCCGAAGGGCAGCATATAGAGCCAAATGGTTGGAAACCACAAGCCGGGTCTGGATATCTTTAAGTAGAATTTTATGTGCTGAAGTGCTGATGTTCTCATGTGCTGACGTTCTTGTGTGCTGATGTGCTCATGTTCTGACGTATTCTTATTGAGACAAATATATACTGTGAACGGTATAAATTTCGGAAAATATTAACATTTATATTTCACGCAGAGAACGCAGAGTTCGCGGAGAAATACTATAAAATCTCTGCGTTCTCTGCGTGAATCAGCATTTTCCGAAATTTACCCCGTTTACAGTATACAAAGTAAAAACACGTCAGATCAGCACGTCAGCACATCAACTCGTCAATAAAAAAAGCCCCACCAAGTCAAAAGACTCGACAGGGCAGGCCAATAATTCGGTACTAGAGCTTCATGGTTATAGAGACTTCTTTATACAAAACCCAAAACCCAAGCACCAAATTCCAATAAAAATACTGTGCATCTCCACCTTACAAATTGGAATTTGATACTTGTTATTTAGAATTTTGTTTTACGCTTCGACGGCTTCATTACTGTGTTCAGCAACGAGTTTTTCCTGTATATCACGCGGCACCGATTGGTAGTCGGCAAAGGCGCGGATGTGTTTGGCGCGCCCTTGCGAGAGTGCGCGCAGTGTAGAGGAATATTTATACAGGTCGCGAAGCGGTACTTTAGCTTTTATCTTTTGATAGTGTCCTTCTGCTTCCATGCCCATAATCATGGCATTGCGTGCTTGAAGGTCGCCCATAATATCTCCCATCACATCATCGGGCGTCAGAACTTCTACATCATAAATCGGTTCGAGGATAACGGGTCCACACTCCTTAAATGCTTGCTTAAAACATTGTGTAGAAGCGAGTTGGAATGCCATATCATTCGAATCCACTTGGTGCATTTTACCATCATACACACATACGCGCACATCGCGTACATACGAACCTGTCATTGGTCCGTTTTCCATCGTATTGGTGATACCTTTGATGATAGCATTTTGATATTTGGCATCAATCGAACCACCCACGATACACCAGTAGAAGGCGAGTGTACCGCCCCATTTCAGGTCAATTGACTCTTTCTTACGTACTGTCAACCCATCAGGGTCGGGCATGCCTTCTTTATATGGCTCTACGCGCATATGCACCTCACCAAATTGTCCCGAACCACCACTTTGTTTTTTATGACGATAGGATGAATTCGCCATCTTGGTAATTGTTTCGCGATAAGGGATGCGTGGTTTGTCAAATTGAAGGTCTATTCCGTACAATTTTTCAAGGCGGTACTTGATAATATTTAAATGCAATTCGCCTTGCGCGCTCAGGATAATCTGCTTCAATTCTTTTGATTGTTCTACCACCACCGTTGGGTCTTCCTTATTGATTTGTTTCAAGCCGTCCATCATCTTCTCCAGATCCTTCGCATCAGCTACCCCAACCGCAGTACGAATACGTGGCGAAGGATAATCAATTGGTTCTACGGCAAGTCCACTGCCTTTTTTGGCAAGCGTATCATTGCTTTTCGTATCTTTCAATTTCACAATCGCGCCAATGTCTCCTGCTTTCAGTGTGTCGGTTTTATCGCGTTGTTTACCATTTATAACGTTAATTTGGCTCAAACGTTCAGATGTACCGCTTCTTTCATTGTAAAATTCGTCTCCTGAATTAAGCGTACCTGAATATACCTTGAAGTATGACACCTCGCCCAAGCGCGGTTCAGAGAGTGTTTTGTAGAAAAATAATACCGGGTCACCGCCCGAATCAATAGCCAATTCATCGCCATTAGTAAGCGTAACGGGTCTTTCCGCAGGTGCAGGCGCAATATCATTGAGAAAGCCCATGACACGACCACTTCCCATGTTTTTCTCTGCCGAAGTACAGAACAATGGAAAAATCTCGTGATTGAGCATGGAGAGTTTCATACCTTTCGTCAGTTCCTCTTCTGTCAATGAGCCTTTATCAAAAAATGCTTCCATCAATGTTTCGTCATACTCCGCAACTGCTTCTATGAGCTGTTGGTGCATTTCTTCTGCTTTGTCTTTTTCGCTATCCGGTATAGGCAGTTTTTCAGGTTTGCTGCCATCTGCCGGAAATTTATAGACCGTCATTTTCAGTACATCCACTATGGTATCAAAGCCTTCGCCTACATTCAAAGGATATTGCATAGGCACGACTTTATTGCCGAATCGCTCCCGTGCTTGTTCCAGCGTTTGGTCATAATTTGCTTTCTCGTGATCGAGTTGATTCGCCACAAAAATAACCGGTGTTTGTAGTTTTTCAGTATATTCCCAAATCAATTCCGTCCCCACTTCTACGCCTTGTTGTGCGTTCAATACTATCACAGCTGTATCTGCTACCTTCAAGCCTGAGACTACCTCTCCTACAAAATCATCGTAGCCCGGCGTATCAATAATATTAATTTTGTTGCCTCTCCAATCCAAGTGCATTAGCGATGCAAAAATCGAATTCCCACGCTCTTTTTCAATTAAATAATGGTCAGAAACGGTATTTTCGTCTTGTACCGTACCGCGTCTGCTTATTTCTCCACCTTCAAATAACATACATTCGGCAAAGGTGGTTTTGCCACTGGACGCATGTCCAAGCAGCACAATGTTTCGGATGTTCTTAGTGTCGTAAACTTTCATAACAGTGTTATTTTTCTTAGTGATGATTCGTAACACAGAGATTCTTGTCTGTGTCTCACGCCCATATACAGACAAGAATGTCTGTGTTACGTTCACTGATGTTTTAAAAAATCAATTTGGCTTAAAAGCAAATAAAAGTTTGGCAAAATACAAAATTTATAAATTTAAACAAGGAGAATAATTGTTTTTATAAAATATTTTACATGAATCATAAAAACAATCTTACTGAGTAAGTGCATATTAGATTGACGGATAATTTAATTAACAAATTACTGACATTCAACCCACTAATCAATTGAAAATTTACTAATTAATTAAAAATCAATAAAATAGGTGTTTTTTTAATAAAAAAATTCTCCATTTTTATTTCTGCATAAAAACGCTATGTATAATTATGTTATCCTGATAATCTTTGCTAACTTTGTGTCATAATTCATTTTATTTTGAGGATGTGCGGGAATTCAAGTTCGTCTAATGGCGGATGGGTAGTCTTTTTCGCGCCACACATAAAAAATGACCACTGGGTATATTAAGAACTAACTAAACCACTAAAGACGTAAGGACACAATCATCTCAACCGACTTAAAAAAAACGAAGTTGATATAAGAAATTTGATTATAAAAAACTTTGTGTCTTATACGTTTATTGGTTTTGTGTATTTTATCTTCTTAGTGGTTAAATCAAAATCCACACTATCATGAACAAAAAATGGTCACTCGTCGAAGTAGAGGACAAAGCGGTCAATAAGCTCAAACGCGAATTGAAGTTGAATACCGTTTTATGTAAATTATTGGTACAACGCGATATTTTCAGCAAAGAAGATGCTGAGGCATTTTTTAACCCACGATTAGACCAACTACACGACCCGTTTTTGATGCGCGACATGGATAAAGCAGTTGCACGACTCTCTAAAGCGGTAAAAGATAGTGAAAAAATCCTTATATACGGTGATTACGATGTGGACGGCACTTCGGGCGTCGCAATGTTGCATACTTTTCTACAGCCCTTAAATAAAAATATTGACTTCTATATCCCGAACAGATATAAAGAAGGTTACGGACTATCGACAGAAGGTGTGGATTATGCTGCCGAAAATGCTTGTACACTAATGCTTGTTGTGGATTGCGGTATCAAGGGCAATGAAGCAGTAGCACATGCCAATTCAAAAGGTATTGATGTTATTATATGTGACCATCATTTGCCGGAAGGTGAACTACCTGATGCTACGGCTGTTCTTGACCCAAAACGCGAAGATTGCGAATACCCGTTCAAAGAATTATGTGGTTGTGGCGTTGCGTTCAAATTAATTCAAGGTTACGCACAAGAAAATGACATTGCGCTTCACGATATTACGTCCTTGCTTGATTATGTCGCAGTTGCAACAGCGTGTGACATCGTGCCAATGATAGACGAAAACCGCATATTGGTGCGCTTTGGTTTGGAAAAACTCAATACTGCACCGCGTACAAGTCTTGAAGCACTTGTAGAGACAAGTCGCCGCAAACGTCCGTTTGGCGTAAACGAAGTTGTCTTTGGGCTTGGACCGATGATTAATGCGCCGGGCAGACTTGCCGAAGGTCGTCAGGCAGTAGAATTATTGATAGAAACAAATAAAGATAAAGCCCTCGAAATCGCTGCCGCACTTCGTGAACACAATCTCGAACGCAAACAACTCGAAAAGGATATGGCAGAACAAGCCGAGCGTATGGTACGTATGGAAACTGAGATTCCCAAGTGTCTTGTATTGGCACGTCAGGAGTGGAATCGTGGTGTACTCGGTATCGTGGCATCTCGTATGGTGGAGCGTTTTAACCGTCCTGCTTTGTTGCTTGCCGAAGCTCCTGACGGCAGATATGTCGGTTCGGCTCGTTCGGTGGGTGGTTATAATATTCACAACGCAATTAAGGAAAGTTCGGACTTGCTCGACAATTATGGCGGACATCGCTACGCGGCAGGTGTAACGATTACTTCCGACAAACTTGAGATGTTTAAGGAACGCATGAATGAGGTCGTAAAAGACACCATTACAGCTGAACAATTAAGCCCGACTCTGACTGCCAACGCCCTTCTGCGTTTGAAAGATATTACACCGGAATTTTGGGAAACTTTATGCAAATTCGCGCCATTCGGTCCGCAAAATATGCGTCCGGTTTTTATGTCTAAGACATTGAGAGAGACGGGGTTTGCAAAAGTTGTTGGTGAAAATCACTTGAGTATCTCCGTTCGTCAAGGACGTAGCGAAACCAAATACGGTATCGCTTTCGGTCAGGCTAAACATATTGACAAAATTCGTACAAAACCCTTTGCGGCTTGTTACGTATTAGAGGAAAATAATTTTGGCGGAAAGAAAACCGTGCGTATGAACGTGCGTGATATTCAACCGGCTAAGTAATTTTTGAATGAGTGAATTTTGAATGAGTGAATGAGTGAATAAATTCTGATTTATTCGCTATGCGAATTTTCATGTAATAAGTTCAATCAAAAATCACTTCATCTAAAATCAAAAATCAATGAGGTATCTCATTATTTGCTGTTCAATTTTATTACTATTTTCTTGTCAGCAGGAGGACAAAACGCCTTTGTTGATTGGTAAATGGAAAGGGGTAAATTGGACAGTAGATGGTAAAAATTCCGGTAGAAATGCAGCGAATGTTCGTTTTGAATTTAAAAATGATAATACATATACTGCTGCATTTGAAGGCAATAAAGAAGCCGGAACATTCCGACTGCGCTTTGATAATAAACTATTCACTACCGAAGAAGATAAAATCGAAAAATCTGTCTTACTTTCCAAAATCACCGCCGATATGATTGTAATGGATATGAATCGGGTTGGGGATAGGGAGCAGTTGATTCTCGTCAAAATAAAATGATTGTTAAAATTCCAAAAAACAAATTCCAAATCCCAATTTACTTCTGACTTGGCATAAAATTCGTGGCAATTTGTATTATTACCAAATGCAAAATTGCCCGTTATGAGACAGTTCTATTTATTCCTTACCTTACTATTATCCCACAATACACTCTCTTTTGCTCAATCCCTTGATATACATACTTCTTTTTTCACTGCTCTTGATTTTTCACCAAGATGGAGACTCGGCGTAGAATATAATACCAATCCCGGTAAATTTGCATATAATATAGATGTCGGATACGGCAATTATGCACTCAATAAATTCAGGATTGATGAGTCAAAATGGGGAACAGATTATCAATTTCTTGAAATTCGACCCGAGGTGAAGTATTTTTTTGCCAAAAATGTTGGTTATACAGGACGATTTATAAGACCTCCTTTTACACCTAATCGCCCGGGAGCCCATAACGTTTCAATGTACACCGGTATTGAGTTATTTTTTCTTCGATTGAATAATACTTTCGAAGATGACTATTATGTTACTCCCTCTGCAACAACGTTCATCACCTACGATTCTTCACTATTTCACAAACAAAAAATCGGAGGTCATCTCAAATACGGCGCACAATATACGAATGGCAGATTTGTCGTTGACAATAGCTTAGGTATTGGGTTGGCACATAGAAATCGTTTTTCAACGGGTACTGTCAATCCACAGGCAGTTATTCCCTTTGAGAAACGCGGCGAATTTTATACTCCGGGGCATCGTAGGATAGGAAAGTCCATAATCTGGCATTTTACATTAAACATAAGGGTAGGTTTTATTCTTTGGCGAAAAGAAAATTAAGAAAATCGAAATAACACGTTATTTAATACTTAAAAATC
>CALHBW010000411.1 GCA_937930625.1 uncultured Saprospiraceae bacterium
AGTCGGCGCGGCAGCTCTCGATAAAAATGGCAACCTCGCCGCAGGCACCTCTACCGGCGGCATGACCAATAAACGTTACGGACGCATCGGCGATTCGCCTATCATCGGCGCAGGTACGTATGCCAATAATGCGACTTGTGCGGTATCGAGTACAGGACATGGCGAGTATTTTATGCGTTATATGGTTGCCTATGACATCTCGGCGCGAATGGAATACGCAGGGGCTACGCTTGCAGAAGCCGCTGATTTTGTGGTGAATAAAAAGTTGGTGGAAAAAGGTGGTTCGGGTGGTGTCATCGCACTTGATAAGTATGGGAATGTTGCAATGCCTTTTAATACGGCGGGAATGTATCGGGGATATGTAAAAGCAGATGGCGTTGTGGAGACCTTTTTGTATAAGTAAGTACAAATTCATCCTGATAGCTATCGTGGATAAGTTCGAACTCAATAATTAATTCGCTTTCAGCAAATTACGAAACTCTATTTTTCCCGGCAGATAGCACAGAAAATATAACTTTCATCGAATAAGTACCATTGCTTATCGAAATTTACGTGTATTACCAGAATTTTTTTTAGTAACTTTACGTTACAGCAAAAAAATAACAATTCTACGTCGCACTGTTCATTAGTGAAGAGAATTAAATAGATTTTTTAACCAAATTCAAATTGTAGAATCAACGAAACCATAACACCATAATCGTCCGCAACTTGAATTCCACACAACACAGTTTAATTATGCAACTCCCGTTTACCAATCATTTATCAATTCTATTGATATTTCTATTCCTTGGGTTTTCTATCACATCAAATGCACAACCCGTACCCATGAAATGGGGAAAAGTACCCGCCGAAGACCTCAACATGACCACCTACGAAGCCGACCCCGACGCTGATGCCGTCGTATTGGGAGCTTACGAAATGGTCTATGTCGATATGCGTCAAAACTATGCCGTGAGTTACGAAATTCATATTCGCATGAAAATTCTCACACAAGAAGGTGTTGACCGGGCTAATATCACCATTCCTTATGGCAAAAAAGAACGTATTACAGGTCTTCATGCACAAACCATTAATCAGGGAGAAAATATCAAAATCAGCAAAAAAGATATATTTGATGAAGAAGTCACTGAGAACTATAATCGAAAACGATTTACTTTTCCCAATGTACAAGTAGGCTCTATTATCGAATATCGCTATACCCTCGAATCACCCTACGCGGGCGTACTCGACACTTGGTATTTTCAAGAAGATATTCCTGTACGTTGGAGTGAATGTCGATTTAGTGTACCAATATACATTGAGTACGTTATGATTACCAATACCGACAGACCATTTGATATCAAAGAAGACAAAAAGACTTCTATAGGAAATGATGATGCCAGAATATATCGCTTCGTGATGCAGAATATGAAGGGCTTAGAGGAAGAAAAATATATCACTACAATGACGGATTACCTCAATAATATCCAATTTCAGGCAGCAAAAGTGACACAACCCAACGGAATAGTCAATAAATACTGGAAAGATTGGCCCGACCTCATAGATAGATGGTGGGATGGAGAATCAGGTGGCAAACAAATCAAAAATAAAGGCAACCACAAAAAAATACTCCAAGATGTTGAACTTGCCACTTCGCACATCGCAGACCCTAAAGAAAGAGCAACTGCCATATACAATTTCATCCAAATCAACTACACATGGAATGGTAGGTTTAGCGATTATATTCAAGAGAAAAAACTCAATGCTGCCTACGAAAAAAGTGCGGGCAACAGTGCCGAAATCAACCTGAGCCTTCTCGCCTGTTTGCTTGATGTGGGCATAGAGGCGCATCCTGTACGTATATCTACACGTTCACATGGCATAATTCAAAAAGTATATCCTATTGTCGCTCAATTTAATCATGTTGTTATTTTAGCCAGAATTGACGGAAAAGAATACCTGCTTGATGCCATCGACAAAGACCTCACTTTTGGTATGTTGCACCCCCAATCTCTCAATTTGCAAGGCTTACTTCTCGAACGCACCAAACAAAAATTGCCAACTTGGATAGACCTGATACCCAACAAATCGTCTGAAATCGTCAATATCAATCTTCAAATCGAAGAAGATGAACCACTTGCCGAATTGACCGGTGTATATACAGGCTATAGCGCGTGGAGCAAACGTTACCAACAAAGAAAACAAGACGAAGAAGATTATATCGAAAAGCGTCTTGGGGATTTATATGATTTTGAGGTAGAATCCGTCGAATTTAACACCGAAAAACCGGAGCGTTTTGCCGAAGTCATCAAACTCAAAGTAGAAGACGCCATCACATCTTCTGCCGACAATATTTACATCAACCCTTTCTTGATGGAGCAGACCGAAGAACGTATTTTTACCCTCGAAAAAAGAGCATACCCGGTTGATATTGCAACACCTTATATGGATAAATACATCTTAAACCTAACGGTTCCAGAAGGTTATGAAGTCGCCGAACTCCCCGAAAATATCAAAATGACTTTACCGGATGGCAGCGGTTCATATTTTTATATGATTGAATACAAAAACAATATCCTTCAACTACGCCGCGAAGAAACCCTCAAAAAACCCATCTATTTCCCCGAAGAATACGAAGCCCTCAAAGGCTTGTTTGATTTGATTTTTGAAAAAGAAGCCGAACAAATTATTTTGACAAAAAGTAAATAGTTGATAGTTCATAGTTCATAGACGGACGCGAGCCAAATTAACGACTACGAAGGGTGCATCTCAAATTGTCGCATTTTTATTTTTACTAAATGAAAATTTATAATTTTGTTTAGTGAAAAATTAAAAATTCGATAAGAATCAAACTATGAAAATTGGTGATAAAATTTTGGTAATCAATTCTATAAGGTTTTCGAAAACCTTATAGAATTTGGGTGAAAGACCAAACTTCATATCAATTGAAAATACTTTACACTTTTCTATATGCGACAATTTGAGATGCACCCACTACGAACTATCAACTATGAGCTATCAACTAAAAAGCTATCAATTATGAACTACAAAAAACGACCAACTATGGACTATCGACTATGGACTATGGACTGCAAACTATGGACTATATTATTTTTATGCCTTATGGCAAATGCCATACAAGCGCAGAGTGAATATTCGATTGCAAATATGTCAGTCGAACTGCTCAAAGCGAATGCTGTTGTCAGAAACCATACCGTTGAATACGAGATTAAATCGCCGTCAAAAGCCCGTCGGTATGAGCGAAGGGTGATTACTATATTTAATGGTGAATCTGACCTCAATGAGTTGTATGTGTATTACGATAAATTCAGAAAAGTTGAAAATATCAGTGCCAGACTCTACGATGCAAAGGGTAAGCTCGTTCGTAAAATCAGCAAAAAAGAAATCCGGGATTACAGTGCTATTTCAGGTTATTCTATTTACGAAGATAATCGTGTAAAGCACCTCGAAATTAACCATTCGCAATATCCATACACCGTTGAATTTGAATATACCATCAATAAAAGTGGTATAATATCGCACCCAAATTGGCATCCGCAATTTTATGATTATGGTGTAGCGGTACAAAATGGTTCATATCAAATCACAGCACCCAAAGATGCCGATATTCGTTATCAGGCATACAATTTCGACCCCAAATTAGAACAGACTACCGAAGGCGGAAATACAACATATCATTGGCAAATAGAAAACCTGCCACCATTAAAAGAAGAATATTACACTGCTCACAAACGCGATTTATTTCCCGTATTAAAAGTCGCACCTACCGCATTTTCGATGGATGGTCATAGTGGTGATATGTCCACTTGGGTGTCATTCGGCAAATTCATTTACGACCTCAATAAAGGACGTGGCGTTCCTACCGAAAAAACCCGCCAAATCGTCCAATCCCTTACGAAAGACCTCAACACAGAAAGCGAAAAAATCGCTGCGTTATACGATTATTTACAAACAACTAATCGCTATGTCAGCGTACAATTAGGTATTGGCGGTTGGCAGTCTTTTGATACCGAATATGTCGAAAAAAACAAATATGGCGATTGCAAGGCATTGAGTTATTATATGAAAGCCATGTTGGACGCGGCAGACATTGAATCCTACCCTGTACTGATTTATGCCGACCGCAGACCACCACAGATTGACGAAGATTTTGCGGTCAATTCCTTCAATCACATGATACTCTACGTACCCGGCGACGACCCCACTTGGCTCGAATGTACTTCCTCCTACAGTCCGCCCGGTTACTTGGGGCGAAGTACCGAAAATCGACGTGTGTTGCTCATCACCCCCGAAGGCGGCAAACTCGCAGACACCCCCGACAGCACCCCCGAATACAATGTAGGCGATGCCAAAATTAAGGTAAAATTAAGAGATGATGGCGCAGCAACTATCGAAGTTCGTAGTACAAAAACAGGTGCTATGCAGCGTGGATTAAGACACGATAAAAACACCCTTTCAGAAGAAAAACAAAAAGAAGAACTACAAGAAGCACTGGAAGAATTACCGAGATTTACAATTGATAATTATGAAATAAAATTGTCAGAAAGTGAGCCGAAATGCGAATTTAATTATGACCTTTCAGTACGAAAATTAGCGACCGTACAAGGCAGTCGTATCTTCATCCGTCCGAATGTCATTCACCAAAGTCGCTTTGTACCCGACAGAGAAAAAGAACGCAAACAAAATATCGTTCGCTACAATGCTTATACCGAAAAAGACCAAGTTACCATCGACCTTCCAATAGGTTACGTTGCAGAAAGTCTGCCCGAAAATACCAATATCCAAAGTGATTTTGGCAACTATAAAATGACTTGCGAAATATCAGGAAATCAACTGGTTTACAACCGTACATTTGAGGTGAAAGCCTACAATCTACCACCGGAAAGGTATCAGGATATGTTTGATTTTTACAATCAAGTCAAAAAATCGGATAAAGCAAAAGCAGTATTAGTTAAAAATAAAGATAGAAAGCCTTGATGCCTTGATTCATTATGAATTTGGTGGATGCCAAAAGTAATTGTATATTTGAAACGCTCAACATCACAGAAGCAGTGGATTTAAGCCAACCGCTTCTGTGATAAAGCTTGAACTTGTACTTTATTCTTGAACTTGAACTTAGAAAATGTATCTGACTTTCGACACCGAGACCACCGGATTACCCACCAAATGGAAAGCCCCCGTGACAGATGTAAATAACTGGCCCCGCATGGTACAAGTCGCCTGGCTCAACCATGACAACGAGGGCAATCTCATCAACAAACACAGCCACATCATTAAGCCCGAAGGCTATCGTATTCCCAGTGGTGCAGCGCGCGTACACGGCATCACCACCGAACGCGCAATGGCAGAAGGGGAAGACTTAGCCGAAATCCTCCAAATCTTCGCCAATGATGTTGCCAAAGCCGATGCCCTCATCGCACACAATATGAGTTTCGACGAAAAAATCATCGGCGCAGAACTCATCCGCAAATCCATCAACCACCAACTCTTCGATAAGGAACGTCTCTGCACCAAACTGCTCTCCACCGACTATTGCGCTATTCCCAACCGCTACGGTTATAAGTGGCCCACCCTCACCGAGCTGCACGTCAAACTCTTCGGCGAGGAATTTGGCGATGCCCACGATGCCTTTGCTGATGCAGAGGCTGCGGCGCGGTGCTTTTTTGAGTTGCAGCGGCTTGGGGTGATT
>CALHBW010000412.1 GCA_937930625.1 uncultured Saprospiraceae bacterium
AAATAATGTTAATTAAAAATGATTGGTTTTCACAATTAAAAAGAGATAAAATATTATTTCATGTAAAAACGTATTTATTTTTACTCACAAAACAAGCCACCTTTTGCAAGGTTGAGCATCAATAACACGTTGACTAACAACTAATTAACTAATCACGTCAATTTAAATGATTTTAAATTAAAAACATATAAAAAAATCTGTATTATCCGCTAAATCCGTCAAATCTGCGTTCTATTACGTTTTACAGAATTATCAAAGAACCATAATCCCCATTTCCTTCAAGGCTTGTTTAGTCACTTCCTTTCTAATTGAGGCAAATTTCTTCATGTCAAATCCTTCATTGGGACGTACTTTGGTGGCAAAATAATAGATTTTTCCCTTCTTTTCAACATATCCCACAAACCAACCTGTATTTGCACCATCTCTGACTGCCCACCCTGTTTTTCCGCTTAATGAATAGTCATCGCCGGATTCCATTTTCATGATATTCTTTACGATTTTTGTGGTGGATGTCGAAATTGGCAATTGGGAATTATAAAACCTTACTAGGAAGTCTATCTGTTCAAATGGGCTTATTTTAGAATCGCCGACGAGCCAAAAAGTGTTGAGGTTTTCTTGATTGACATCCATATTTCCGAAATTCAATTTTTCCAGATATTCGGTCATGCTCTCTACTCCGATTTTGTCTGCAAGCTCTTGATAACATGGAACGCAAGACGCCTGAAATGCTTCTTTGAGTGTCAGGTCTTTTTCCCATATGGAGAAAGCTCGTTCATTGCCATCCCACTTGAATACGGTTTGTTCATTTTCGATGATTTGGTTTTCTAATCCTATGATGGAATTAGGAATTTTAAAGGTAGAAGCAGGAACATGTCCGTTTTTGGCTTCTTCAAAATCATTGCTGTGGTACTTGTCTTTGCTTGCGTCATAGATGAGTAGGACGCCATTTAAGTTGGCTTTGTCGAGTATCGTTTGAAATTCCTTTTGAACTATTTGGGATGGGTTTGTACTTGTTTTTTGTTCGGTATTTTTCTTTTCTGTACAAGACCAACACAATACAAACAACACAAATATAACATGCTTCATTTGCTGAAAATTTGATTTTTTTTGACAAAATAGTGGAATATTTATTTTAGTGAAGAGGAATGAATACACGAATCAAAGACGAATATATCATGGGGAAAATCACAAAAAAATATGGTTCTTTGATATCTTTTGCAAATAGTGTCTCACGCGGAGAACGCAGAGGTCGCAGAGAATAGATTATCAGCACTCTGCGTTCTCTGCGAACTCTGCGTGAAAAGAGCGTTTTATTGAATTTGCAAAAATTGTCAAAGAACCAAAAATATCCGTGCATTCGTGGCTAAATTCACTTCACTGCTACCAAATTTTCCACCACAAATTCCTCAAATTTTGCGAGTGATTCAGGTATTTTTTTTCTACCAAAACCAATACGAAAGAAACCCTCATAATCATAAATTCCGCCCGGAAGTATCAAGATTTTTTTCTCATTTAATGCCCTTTTTGCAAATGCCATATCATTGCTATCAAAGTGCATTTTCACGAAAGCGATAGGTCCTGCATTGGGTTTGTACCACGAAAATAAATCAGCATATTTATTGAAGAAATCATCATACAAAGGCAGATTGCTTTTGACGATTTGAAGATTTCGCGCCAAAATACTCGCGCGATTTCGGAGTGCGACGCTTGCCAGAAATTCGCTGGGCGCAGAATTGCAAATGGTGGTGTATTCTTTCATAATTGCCACATTTTCCAAGACCGTTTTATTGCGCGTAGCTATCCAACCGATTCGCAGACCGGGCAATCCGTACGATTTTGACATTACGCCTATGGAAACGCCATTTTCGTAAGCATCCGCAAAGGCAGGAAGCGCGTAATCAGGATGATGCTCCAATTCACGATAGACTTCATCGGCAAAAATGATAATATTCGATGCGCGTGCAATGTCGATAATGGCAAGTTGTTCTGCTTTCGAAAAATGAAATCCGGTGGGATTGTGCGGTGTATTGAGCAAGATAGCTTTCGTGCGCGGCGTGACCTTCTTTTTCAAATCATCTAGGTCAAATACAGGTCGATTGCCTTCATATCGCACCTCCCAATGCACGACTTTGCAACCCAAACTCTCCGGCACAGACCGCAAGGACTGATAGCAAGGCGTCTGAACAATAATCTCATCTCCGGCACTCAAATTTGCTTGTGCAAACAAATAAATCGGCTCTTGCGCGCCTGTACAAACCAACAAATCTTCGGGCGTAATTTCGGTATAAATATTAGCGATGTTTTGCCGCAATTCAGGATGCCCCTGCGTCTCGGTGTATCCGAGCCATTGATTGTGGAATTTGTCCGTTGCCCCTTCCTCCAATGCCAATAAATCCTTAATCGTCATCGCCTCACAATCAGAGTTGCAAATGGAATATTCGGCAGTAAATTCGTGAAGGGTGTAGTAGCGTTCGAGTTTGAATGCTTGTATCTTCATAGTCATCGTTTTGATTCAAAAGAATGAAATGTACTCAAAAGCCAAATTTACCAAAATCAATAATTATATTTAGTACATTGCAAAAGAACTTGTTTTACAAGGCATTAAATTGGGGTTAGTAATTAGTTGATTTCCCGATAGCTGTCGGCAATGTATTCACCAATTTTGAATTTTGAATGAAAAATTTTGAATGAAAAAATGTTTAATTTATTAATTTTTGATTATCAATAAAATAAAAAGTGAAATTTAAATTCATTCGTCATTCAAAATTCAAAATTGGCGAACACATTAAACTAATCAACCAATAACTAATCAACCAATCAACTAATAAAAATAAATTAAAATGAAAGATAAATTTCTAAAAGCTGCTATTGAAGAAGCCCAAAAGGGACTTGAAGAGGGAGGCATTCCGATAGGCTCTGTGATTGTTCACAAAGGTAAAATTATCGGACGAGGGCATAATAAGCGTGTACAAGAAGGTAGCGTTGTGCTGCACGGAGAAATGGATGCTTTAGAAAATGCCGGTAGGCAAAAAGCTGCCGTTTATCGCGAAAGTGTTTTATATACCACCCTATCGCCCTGTCCTATGTGTTCGGGTACTGTATTGCTTTATGGAATCCCGAAAGTCATCATAGGGGAAAACAAAACATTCATGGGAGAAGAAGAATTGCTGAGGTCGCGGGGAGTAGAAGTAGTCGTTCTGAATGATGAAGAATGTATAAAAATGATGGCAGATTTTATTGATAAAAAACCCGAATTGTGGAACGAAGATATTGGAGTATGACATTCGATTAGTTGGCTATCCGTCTAACTTTGCCTAAAGCGAATACTCGTCAGACGAATCCCTTTGTTCGGAGCGAATATTTTATACCATAAACCGCGACATTTTACAACCAGCTTCGTCTGCCGAGTAAGGCTGTACAAGAAAGTCGGAACTTAGACATTAGACAAACTTAGACGGCTATTCAATTTATTGGCTACCCGTCTAACTTTGCCTAAAGCGAATACTCGTCAGACGAATCACTTTATTCAGTGCGAATATTTTATGAGACAAATCACTACATTTCGCAAAACCTTCGTCAGACGAGTGTAATCCCGCAAGCAAACTTAAGCGGG
>CALHBW010000413.1 GCA_937930625.1 uncultured Saprospiraceae bacterium
AGCATGAGGTCGTCGCCGGAGGCTTGTTGGTCGATGCCTTCAAAGCCCTTTACTTCATGGAAAACTTCGCGCTCGTAGGCAAGATTCGCACCATTGCAGAGATAATGAAATTTCCGAAAAATACCCGCGCCATTCACACCCATCATACCTACAAAATCCAGCGATTGAAAACGTTGGAAAATATTTTTCTCATCAAAAAAAATAACGGGTGCTGCGATAAATTTGGCTTGATGTTGTTCGTAATAATCCGCGATGATTTTGAGCCAATCGTTACCCATTACACAGTCGGCATCGGTCTGAACAATTAATTGATTATTAGAATGTTGTACGCCGATTTCTATGGCTTTCTTTTTGAATGAAAGCGTTTTTGAATGAATATAATCGGCTAATTTGATGCCTTTGACATGAGGATTTTTTTCTGAATATTCACGAATGATTTCTGGCGTTTTATCCGTAGAATAATCATCAATGATGATAATTTCATACAGATGATTGGGATATTTCTGCGATAAGATGGCATTGAGCGTTTCGGGGAGATTGTCTTCTTCGTTTCGGGCGGGTACGAGGACGGTAATTGTGGTGGTGTTTTCGGCGTTTTCTTTTTTATTGAATTTGGGTAATGCTTTCCATCCCTCAATATATCGCAGCATGAAAAAAACATACGCGAGGCTCACTAATACCGCAAAGAGGATATAAAACCAAAGGGCGATGTCTGTTATGAAGTTTAAATCCAAACTAAATGAAAATGAAAATAACAATGAAAATGAAACCCCTGTCGTCAGACGAATTCGGTTGTAAGTAATACGCACTGAGTTAGCCCAACCACAAACTTTTGAAAAAACCTTCGTCTGACGACTATTCTACAAGAAACGAGGTCAAGTTATTTCTGAATCCGTTCCATTGGTTGTTTTCATTTAGAAATTTACAAATCATTAAACAGGTCGTCGTATGAATTCTTGTCTTCTTGTCGAATACGGCGGGTGGTTTTTGGGATTTCGAGCGGAATGATTTCTTCTTCATCCTTGAGGTCAAATTCAAAATCATCTTCTTCTATGACTTCTTCGTAGTCAGTGGTTTCGCCACGCTGTTTTTCTTCAACGGTGGTTTGCATTTTGCGGACTTGGCGTTTGAGCATTGCCTTTCCGAATAAATAGACTGCTACTACGGGGCTGGCAAAAAAGGTAAATAATACAGCACCAATACCGTAAGGCAAATTGTTCTTGAGCAAACCGCCTATCCATTTTCCGTAATTGATAACTACTTTGTGGTCAATGATTAGTGTAGCAATAAGAAGTACGGGCATGAGCCACGAGAGTATCGTAAAAATACTTTTCGCAATGAAGATGATAGCCATGACCGCCAGCACCAAGAACACAATACCCATGATAGAGCGCATGCCAAAGCCGGACTGTTGTTGTCTTTGCATAAGATTTAGTAATCGGTTAAAACCGTTCAATTATTAATATGAAAAAAATGCTAATTGGACTTTGGATATTGGGGAATTAGGAAATTCGGTATTAGGTATTCCGATAGTTATCGGGATTTTCATCAAATAATTATAAAATTAAATTATTTAAATGTTTTTTAATTATTGAATGAAAATAACTGATAATTAATTTTTTACGATTCAAAACCGAATTTCCCAGTTACCGAATTTCCAAAATTTCCAAAAGCCCAGTAACCAAAAATCCATATAAATTTACACAAATTATTTGAATTTTTGAATGATTTCAAGACAAGCCTGTATGATTTTTAGACGAAATGGCGGGCTAGGGCTTGTGAGTTACGGGTTGTGGGGTTTCTTCTGTTAGCCATTCTTTGAATAAGCGGATGCCTTCCCTAAAAGAAGTCTGTGGTTCGTAATTGAACAATCGATGGGCTTTGGCGATATTCGCACAAGTCAGCGGCAAATCGCCGGCAGCAGCCGGGAGGTGGTCGATGATGGCTTTTACGCCAAAGGTATCTTCAAGGCTTTGTATCATTTCAGCCATGCTGATGGTTTTATTGTTGCCGATATTGATGACTTCATATAGTGTATCATCATAGTCGATTGCACGACGAATTCCTTCTACTACATCGTCAATATAAGTGTAATCTCTGCCCGAGTCCATACTGCCAAATACAGGCAAGGAGTCACCTTTGAGCATTTTCAAAGCAAATTTGTGGATAGCCAAATCGGGGCGTTGGCGCGGACCATAGACGGTGAAAAAGCGCAAGGCAAGAAACTGTGTGCCATATAATTGACTATAAGAATGACCAAGTAACTCTGAGGCAAGTTTGGAGCAGGCATAAGGGCTGACCGGGCGAAGGTCTTGGTCGTCTTCGCTCCACGGCAAGTTGGTATTTAGTCCGTAAACACTGCTTGAAGAGGAAAAAATAAATTTTCGGATATTGCGCTCCCGCGCAATTTCGAGCATATTTTGTGTGCCTTGTGTATTGACAAATGAATATTGACGAGGATTGGTAACGGAGGGGCGAACACCTGTTTTGGCAGCAAGATGCACAATTACTCCATAGTCTTCTGTGAGCGAACGTGTGAGGACTTCATGGTTGGTCACATCCAGTTGAAGAAAGTCAAATTGATTGCCATAGGCACGACACATCTCAAGATTGCGGTGTTTGATACGTAAATCATAAAACGGGTCGAGGCTATCAACGATAGTTACGCGCCAATTTTCATTGAGCAGACGCTGCGCCAAATGGCTACCAATGAATCCGGCACCTCCTGTGATGATTATGCTTTTGTTCATGGTTTATCAGTTATCATTTAGGGTGTTTTTCATATTATTGACGAATTCCTGCATAAATTTTTCGACCCCGATAGAAGTGAGGTGTGTCTTATCTTTCCAGTAATCATTATTAGTTTCTTTGTCAAATAAATTTATATAGTTGTAATGCTTTATGCCCCTATCTTCCATAAATTTCGTAAGTCTTTTACTTGTTGACGGGCAGGGATATTGATGTTTGGGTGAGGTGATGACAACTAATTTTTTATTATTTGTACGACAAAATTCGTGTACATCTTCAATGTAATTTGCAGATAATTTATTGCTATTATATTCATCAAAACAGTCCAGGTCGTCTATTGCAGCTAAGGTAATATCTCTTATTTTTTTCTGTTTTTCATTCAAAGAAATAGGGTCGTATCCATCGTATAATTTATAGTCGTATTGTGGTTTGAGATAATTTCTAACAATTCCGATTGCTTTATGATTGTAGTCTATTGTCCAGTAGATTTTTTGCAAAAAATTATATTGTTCTGTTTTATCTATTTCCTGTGCGATTTCTTTTATTTTGTGGTACTTACTATTTAAATGTATAATATCTGCACCTTTATATTCGGGGTCAAAAAGTTCTATAGGATCCACATGAAATATGACAATTTGTTTTTTATTTTTGGGCAGTGTTTTTATAAGTGTTGCCGAATATGCAATTTGTTTTCCGTCTAATCCCATATTAAAACTTTTTTCGGCGATTTCTTTTGTGTCAATGTGGTGGTTGGCTCTTGAGCTTCCAAATACCACTACATCCATAGTATCTTTGACGGAGAGAAAATGATTGAGTTTTCCTACACTTTGCCCTGTATATACTTTATCACAAATATTATCAATCTGCCAGTATATCAATTTATCTGCAATATACGTGATAATTAAAATACAGGCTAAAAGTTTTAGTACCGCCTTAATATCTTTGTTATTCATTATCTAAAATTGAAAATAAATAAAGTTTTCGGATGTAGAATAAAAAGCGCATAGGATTAAAATGATAACAGATATACTAATAGCTAATTTAGTTGTATTGAATTGTTCGCCTATCTCTTCTAAAGGGATTTTTTTCTTAAAAAGGTAGCTGTCAAAACACAAACCCACGAACAACATCAATACTCCGTGTACCATAATACTGATATTGCCCATAAAAGGCATCCCAAAATCTAGCGAAACTATCTGTCTGCAAGCCATGAGTGCATCTTTTATATTTTCGGCTCTAAAAAATATCCATGCAAACAAAACAACCAGAAAGGTATATACATAACCTATCGCTCCAAAATATTTATTTTTTTTGCGTGCAAAAATAAACTTTTCACCACTCAAAGCCAGCCCGTGTATAGCTCCCCATATTACAAAATTCCATGAACTTCCATGCCACAAGCCTCCTAAAAGCATGGTGAGCATCAGGTTACGATACGTAATTTTTATACCTTTTCTGTTTCCGCCCAACGATATATACAGGTAATCACGCAGCCAAGAAGATAGTGAAATATGCCATTTTCGCCAAAATACAGTAATGCTATTTGAGAAGTATGGCAGGTCAAAGTTCCGGTTAAACTTAAAGCCCATCAATTTTGCACTACCTATGGCAATATCCGAATAACCTGAAAAATCAAAATATATTTGAAAAGCGTAAAAAACCGTTGCCAGAATAATGGTACTCGTATTGTGGATTTCCGGATAGGCATATATGCTATCTACGTATAAACCTAAATTGTCGGCAATTGCTATCTTGCGAAGTAAGCCGATGAATATTTGAAATATCCCTGCCTTGAACCAGTGCCATTTAAAGGTTCTTACAGATTCTATTTGCGGTAAAAGATTGGACGCCCGCTCAATAGGACCCGCCACCAATTGTGGGAAAAAACTTACATAAGTAAAAAAAGAAATAATATGAGTTGTCGGCTTGAGATTTTTGCGATATATATCTATTGTATAGCTCAACGTTTGAAAAGTATAAAAACTAATTCCAACGGGAAGGATAATATCCAAAGTCAGGGCATTGACCTGCCACCCAAGCATAGACATCGCCTCGGCAAAGGATTCGGTAAAAAAATTAAAATATTTGAATACCGCAAGCAGTCCGAGATTGGAACACAAACTAACAATCAACCATCTTTTACGAATTCTGTTTTCGGTATTGGCATCTATCTTTAGTCCAATAAAGTAATCTACAAACGAGCTGAATATGATTAAAGACAAAAAACGCCAATCCCACCAACCATAAAAAACATAACTAGCTAGTAATAATAATATATTTTGATTTTTATAGCTTTTATTTAAAGCCCAATATATAATAAATACAATGGGTAAAAACAGTAAATAATCGGTAGAGTTAAATAGCATTTTCTTCGTGTTCCCTTATTTGTAAATCGGAGCTTTCATTTCGTAATCTATGCCCACGTATTTGCCTTGCCGCAAATGGTTAATTTTACCACGCTGTATTTCTATAAGTGCGAATACTATCCCTATCATGCAAGAGAGTTCGCTATTGTTGAGTCCGGTATGAAGCGCACCGTAAAACTGTACGGTAACGACAAAGAATAATGACAGTATCAAGAAGCGGTACAAGGGGTCTCGTACCCAAAACAAGCCTCGGTAGTACACCGAAGAAATATAAATGATAAAAGCGATTATCGCCAATAGTCCTCCTTCTCCCCATAACAGCAAGTAGGTGTTGTGGGGACCCAATCTTCCTTGTGGAAGATGACTAAAGCCGGATAATCCATAGCCTGTTATTGGTTTTGCCGAGATAAGTTCTATGGCTTCTGCCCAGAGGTCTGATCTGTGCGTGGTTGTTTCAGAATTAAATTCTCCACTTGCCAATTTTCTGATTTGCTCCAGTCTTTGAATTTGTTGATAAGTTAAATTTTGGGTAGATTTTATAATGGAGGGAAGCGAATAGATAATGGCTACAAAAATAATGAGTACAGCAAGCCCAAATCTTCGTCGCCTTACACGAAGCATTGTTCTTGCATTGATGGCATTATAAAATAAAAAGATTAACAGAATTAGTATAGCACTAATCATGGCAGCCTTCGAAAAAGTTAAAACAGTTGCGTAAAGTACCAAAGGGACAAAAGCCAAGAAAAGTAATGAATAACGTTTGCTGTTGATGACAAAAAACAAAACAAAGCAAAGGGTAAAGTTATTATGTACACCTGCAGCATTCGGCTCACCAAAAAAACCACCACCTCTTGAACCTCCTGTTTCTTCCTTAAATGCAACATTTAATACGCCAAATATAGAATCAATAGGAATAATAAGAGTCACAAACAATAGAGCAAATGTAATGAAATACAGAGTATTAATGAGTTTTCCTCTGTCATTTATATATATCAAATATTTGTAGGAAGAATAAACTAATATTAAGGCAGGCGCAGTATTTCTGAAAACTTCATAATAGTCACATTTGACATAATGTAAGTGGCTAAAGAACATCCATGTAATTGTTCCTAGAACAAAAAGAAAACCATAAGCCGCTATAAGTGCATAGTGTGGAAATGTTATTTTTTTATACCGAAATAAATGATAAATGATGACCAAACAAAAAACAAGTATCAAAGAAGAAAATGCTGCCTTTATTCCAAATAAAATACCAACTACTCCATTGAGATTAGAAAAAATAATCAATGCCATGCCGGCAAAGCACAAATCCAATAAAAGTGATTTTTTCAGCATGAATATTTCTTTTTATACGACCAGTATAATTGGTTGATTGTTCCCTACTGGTTTAATTCGTAATTCATTGATAACTAAAAACACAGTAAATGATTGATTATTAATTAGTTAAAAAACGAATAACGAATAACGGCACTACTTATTTTCTGTTGCAATAACATTTTTGATAACTATCCTTTCGGGGCTAGTCCAACGTTTGATATAAAAAACAAAATCTTTTATAGTATGCTTTTTATTATCTGTTCGTTGTGTACGCGGTGCATTTCCTTTTTTATCTGAGGCAAGCCACTGATTCTTCTCATAAGTTGTACGTAATTTATCCTTTTTTGGCTTATCCTGCGGTACATCTATTATCAAATTATGACTAAACCGCCCCTTCACATTATAAGGTCTAACCAGATATTGTGCTGTTTTTTTAATCGTATTATTTTCAATCACCATATCCGGCGCGCTGCATACCATCGCAGCAGCCGTACCTTTCTCATTGGGTTTAATGTCATAAATCAGGTTATTACGAATAACGACGTTGTCCACCTGTTCATTTTTGTATTTATGATGCCCTGCGGCTACACTAATCCCCCTTGATACATCAAAGATAACATTATTTTCAATCAAAATATTTTTGGACGTGCGATGAATCGCAATTCCTGACCCATGACCACCACCGCCGCAGGTATTATCAGTTATTCTAAAACCCCAGATACGGTTATTTATGATGCGTATTTTATCTTCAGGGTACGTAGAAATTGTCCCTACTTTTACATCTACACCATCCTCCGCACAAGCATATTCTATACCATTTTTTTGACGATGTAATTTACGAGTAATATACAAATCATTATTATCAATAATCGTCCCCGGTACTTCGCCCGTTATCGGAGAATTTTTGCCGACATTTACCTTATATAACAAATGAACACCATCTGTTACATTGTAAATTTCATTATCTATAATGTGATTGTTTCGTGCTTTTTTTCCCTTTGAAGCATATACTGATACGCCGATATTATCACCTCTGAATCCTTCTATTTTATCCCGAATCACACAACGCTGAACGGTATTATGATGACTATTAAAAATTTGCAGACCATTTAATTTAATTACCTGCTCAATCAAACAAAAATCTAGCGTATTATAATTTGACTCTTGAAGAAAAGCATTGTACAAACCACCACGTTTTCCTTCTTTTTCTGTTGCCTGTCCCCTAAATGTCAAACCGTGTAATACCCAATGACTCACCTCATGAAAATAAAATCGTTCCAATAGTGCTTCCTTTCCCTGCACCTTCCTTTTTACAGGGTGCGGTGCATCATAAGGTCGGGCAGACTGAGGATCGTAATATCGGAAAATATAAGGTTGCTTACTAGTTCCGGAGAATGGAGGTTCCAAACTTCCCCATTTTCTGTAATCTCCGGGCGTAATTAACAAATAACGAATATTTTTATTTTTAAATAATAAACCACGCCATGATTTATATGGTAAATCGGGTGTCACCACCAAAACATCCTTACGCTTATGTGGTGCTTGATTCGCCGGAAAATCAAGCATCGACATATCCCGTCGGTACTTGCTATCTGCAAATTGACTACTCGTACTTTTCAATGCTGCTTTTGGCGCACTGAAACCTATCTTTTCTACTGTTTTCACCTGTGAAGTTGTTTTACAAGCACAAAAAGATATAATTATTAAGACGAAAAACCATCCGATTTTTGATTTTTGATTTAGGGATTTTTGATTTTTAATGTTCGATTTTTGCATTGTAATTTTGAATTCAAAGTGTAATAAACGCCATTGAAAGATATAATTTTTTATGAAATAATAAAAAAACTACATTGGTTAATTCTACTTTGGTACTCTAAATACTTTCGTACTTTTTGAATCTTCCAAGTGGGTTTCAACCCCTTGTTTTTCACCCGAACAACGGGCTAAAGCCACGTTGGAAACTTAAAGTGCCAAAGTAGAATTAAGAAATTTCGCAAAGCAAGATTCAATCAAAAATCGAAAATCCCTAAATCAAAAATCATTAAATTTTCACCCAAGCTCCCGTTTTCAATGATTCTACGGCAGCGATGCTCGCTTCTGTCGTATTCACGATTTCTTCAAAAGGAATTGTTGGTGCGCCACCTGTTTTGACACTTTCCATGAAGCGTTTGAACTGCTCGTGATGCCCCTTATCTTGCGATTTTTTCATGCCGCTACTCTTGAAACCGTAGTACTTCGATTGACGAAAATTATCAATCACCATCGTTCGGTTTTGCGAATAGACCTCTACGCGCTCCTTCGAGTAGGCTTTACTTCCATTAGAAAAGTAATTGATAACGCCCTGTGAACCATTGCGATAGCGTAATAAAATCGACGCATTATCTGTGTTTTCCTCAAAATCCGTTCCGAAGGCATTGCACACCACACTTTCGACGAGACTGCCCGTAAGAAAAGTTATCAAATCAATCAAATGGCAGGCTTCGCCGATGATTCTACCGCCGCCTGTTTCCATGTCTTGCACCCAATGTTCGGGCGGAATAGCCCCTGCATTCATCGTGGCAATCACATTAATCGGCGTACTGCCTTCGCCGAGTTGTTTTTTAGCATCTTGGATAAATGGCGAAAAACGACGATTGAAACCGACGGTCAACATTCTGTTATTCGCCTTGTATGCTGCCATGACTTGCGACAATTCGGAGCGTGTAATTGCCAGCGGCTTTTCTACAAAAACATGCTTACCTGCTTCGAGTGCTTCTACGACTTGCGTGGCGTGTTGGTTGTGCCGTGTCGTAATCAGTATGGCATCTACCTCATTATCTGCCAAAATGTCTTTATAATTTGTAGTCGAATTGGCGATGCCATATTTCTTGGCAGTCGTTGTGCCGGAAAGCCCTCGCGCGCTAGCGATGTATTTGGTATCGGCACTGAGTTTTTTTAGAATGGGCAAAATCATGGCTTTCGTAAAATTCCCTGCGCCAATGACGCCCAATACGCCTTTTTTTCCTTGAAAACTTTTATTGCTTACGACTACATTGGTTTGCTCCAAAGTCGCTGTAGCCGGATATTTCAAAACGTAGGCGATACCTTTTGCCGTATCAATATTATTATACACTTTTCCGTAATCTTCCAATGGAATTTCCTCGCTAATCAGGTCTTGTACATTGAGCCGTTTTTTTGCAACAGCATTTAGGATGGCTTCAAAATTGCGCTTTTCCGTCCAACGCACATAAGGAAGCGGATAATCATTGCCCTTCGTTTCGTAATCCTCATCGTAGCGTCCCGGTCCATACGAACAAGATACCTGAAATGATAGTTCTTTTTCAAAGAAATCAGAACGCTGAATGTCCAAACCAATCACGCCAACTAACACAATTCGCCCTCGCTTGCGACTCATTTGTGCGGCTTGCGAAATGACGTCATTGCTCTTAGTAGATGCTGTAATCAACACGCCGTCTGCGCCCACGACGCCGGTCAAATCCATTACCGTAGCCACCGGGTCTGTACTCTCCGAAACCTTAATGGCATGAATGCCCCACTGCTTCGCTAAGTCCACTTTTGTCGCATCAAAATCTAAGCCGATAACCTCACAACCGTTTGCCATCAGCAGTTGAGCAGCTATCAAGCCAATCAAGCCCAAGCCTGTCACGACGACAGTTTCGCCAAAGGTCGGATTTATCAGGCGTACGCCTTGAAGCGCAATCGCTCCGATAACCGTAAAACTTGCTTCCTCATAACTCACGCCTTCGGGTATTTTTGCTGCCAAATTCTTCGGAACACATACTACCTCAGCGTGATGCCCGTTAGAAATCACGCGATCGCCGACCTTAAATTCTGCTACGCCTTTCCCGACTGCTATCACTTCTCCCGCATTACAATAACCCAATGGCAGCGGGTCATTGAGTTTTCGCATCACCGTTTCTACTGTCGGGCGCAAACCGTCTGATTTTACTTTTTGAAACACTTGCTTGACCTTATCAGGCTGCTGTCGGGCTTTGTTGAGGTAATTGGCTTTGCCAAAATTGACCAACATACGCTCCGTACCCAAGGACACCAATGAGCAG
>CALHBW010000414.1 GCA_937930625.1 uncultured Saprospiraceae bacterium
TTATTCGTTGATTCGTTGATTCGTTGACTCGTTATCTGTGTATTCATTTAACTTGTGTTTTGCGAAGCAAAATATTCATACGAATCAACGAATAACGAATCAACGAGTCAACCAATAAACGGATAAACGACCTTAGAGAGAAATAAGCCTTGTGGTGGCGCAAAATTAGTAAATTGTGGGCGTTCTTTTGAGTTTAAATGGTATTCAAATTTTTCGATGCTCCAATTGCCTTTACCGACTTCTACGAGTCTATCTACTATAATGCGAATCATGCCACGCAGGAAGCGATTCGAGGTAATTTGGAAACGGATTTTTTCGCCGGATTCATCAGCAAATAATTCGGCGGATTTTATATGGCAAATGGTGTTATTATGTTTATCCGGTGTTTTGCAAAAAGCATAAAAGTCCTTGTATTTCGGTAGAATAGCTGTCGCCATTTTCATTTTTTCAAGGTCTAATTTCTCTTCGTATAATGTACTTACATCATTCAAAAAAGGCATTTTTCGAGTATGAATATGGTAATCGTAAGTACGTTCTGTGGCATGAAATTGAGCATGTGCTTTATCGTCCACCTGAATGATGTCATGCACTGCGATGTCGTCGGGCAAGGCTTTATTGAGTTTGAATTTCAGGTTGTCTTGCCAATCATTTTCCACATCCAAATGAAAGAAAAATTGACTCGCGTGTACCCCCGCGTCTGTACGCCCACAGCCTACGATGAAGGTATTGATTTTGAGTAATCTATTGACCTCATTTTCAATCACTTCTTGCACACTTATCGCATTGGGCTGGCGTTGCCAACCCCGATAATTTGTGCCTTTATAAGCAATGTGAAAGAAATAACGCAAGGTTTTGATGTGCTGATGTACTGATGTGCTGATGTGCTGATGTACTTTACGAAAAATACTACGTCAGCACATCAGCACGTCGATACATCAGCACATAAATTTACTTCTTATCTCTGGCAATAAGGTTCAAAGGTTTGATTTTCAATACTTCATCGTTAATAGAAATAATCTCTACGATAAACTCTTTGACGATACCGGGTCTTGGTTCGTCGAACTTGACTTTGATGCGTTTATCGCTCAATCTTATCCATGTGCCTTTATCGGTTGTTGGCGCATCTGTTGGTCCCGGATAATTATAATCGAAAGTGCCATTTGGTCTGAACTCAAAACCTCTGCGACCTCTCGAACGTGGAAAGTCAAAACCATCCGGACGGTAACATTTCTCATTATTTGGGTCGGTTTCATCTTCGTAGGAGTTCCACCATTTTTTGGTAATCAAATCCGTCACATCAGCAGGTGGATTTGGGTTACTCAAGTCCGGTCTTTTTATTTTCAAGATACCATCGTCAAGCGAAATGACCTCAATATTAAAGGTTTTTCTGAAATTTGATGGAGGGTTTTTGAAGGTCATTTCGTATTGAGTATCGCTGATTTTTTTCCATGTACCTTCTTCCTTTTCTTGTGCATCGGTAGGTCCGGCATAGCTGTATGTGAATGTACCGTCTTCGCGAATATCATAGGTATTTCGCGGTCCTCTGAGCATTGGAAAATCATAATCCGAGGTTCGGTAACATTGTATATTTGGGTCGGTTTCGTCTTCTACTGAGTTGACCCATGTTTGGAAGATGGAGGTTTCGGGCTTATTCGGGCAACCAAATAGAAATAGCATTAATGTAAAAATGAGGACGGCGTAAAGGATATTTACTGTATTCATTAAATGATTTTTTATTTATTATTTTTAAAATGTGTTGTCTTGCAGCTTTGTTTGGACGGCAAATATAGGGATTCGTGACGGATTGATTTTTAATTTACGCAAAAAGAGCCATTTCCCTTTGCAAGGAAATGACTCATAAATTATATGCTGTCTTTAGCATCCACAAGAATAGGGCAAATTTTCCGCCCGATACAACACTTTGCAAACTGACCACGAACTCGTACAGGCACTTTCAATTTCCATGCGTTAGGAAATTTACATATATAAATTATCAAAACAAGACATTCTACAAACTTGATTTATTTTTATATTTTTACATGGTCATTAAAACCACCTGTACAGTATTCGCGGTCAGTTTGTTTAAGTGTATATTTAGATTTTATTAGTTTTTGAAATGAATAAAATGTGTTTATTATTCGTTGCAAATCACTGGCAATCATCTATTTCTGCGGAAAAAGTAGCATTTGGCTGTACTTTAAAACCACCCTCCAAAATAATGGTTGCTCCTGCTTTAAATTGTACATCACCACCTGTGAGAATTGTACCATCAGATGTTACTGTTTGATTTACCTGATAAGCATCGCCCCCAATATCGCCCGTTAGATTCGCAAATTCAGGACAAGGACTCGCACAAATCAAGTTGTCATTATTGTCATAAATTGGAATTTGACCGTTGATTTGTACCGTTAGGCTTTTACTATTTCCTGCTACATCGCCGACGACTACGGTATATGTACCCGAAGGCAAATTTTCAACCTCTGCTGTATTAGCACCTGTACTCCAAGTGTAGAAGTAAGGGGGTAATCCTCCATAAACCTGAACCGATGCCTTGCCCAACGTGCTACACTGTTCGTGCATCACCGATGCGTTGATAATCAAGTTGTTACTCGCGGGACTAAAACCGATATAGCTATCGTAAAATGACATATTCGCAATACCGTCCAAGTCGCCGTTCACTTCGATTTTGTTGCCTTTATTGATGTCCATGCTGAATGTTTCGCCTGTTGGGGCATTATTCGTCGTAAGTGTCAATACTGCTACTGCGCCATCGCAAAGCGTATTCATACCGTCTGTACGGGTGAGGGCGAGTGAAAGGCGGTTTTGTGTAGTATTAAATACTTCAAAAACCTCATCAGGCGCAAGTGAAGAACCTGCTATGTCAATACTCACATTGGTCAAAGGCATATCATTAAAATCTATGGTACAAGCCACGCCATGCGCCATAACAGCATTGCCATCAAAGTCTTCTACATGTAGTGCGTAGCGCATATTGCCGCTTGCGGGCGGAAGCGGTTCGAGGCGATAATTGAGTGTATTGGCGACGAAAGACGCAGTACTCGCCCCAACAGTCAAGCCAAAATTAAAGTCAATCACCTGAGCATCATCTCCATCAACTATGCCGTTACCGTCTGCATCTTGGTGTTTATTATTGACGGCTTCAGCCTCAAATTGCCATGCTTGGGCAGGTTGTGCATTCCAATTTGTCGTTGCATTCGGGCGGATTGGTCCGCTATTTCCACTTGCTATTCCCCAATATAAAAAATCGTTTTCATCTACTCCTCCATCGTTACTCATATCACCGGGCCACACGCCTGTATCGCAGTTGCCAACTCCGCCACTACAAAAACTTTCCCAAGCAACATCAAAACTGTTTCCATCACTAATATTTGCATTGCTATTACTGACTGCGTTCAACTGACCACAAAACGCCAACAAAGCAGGGTCGTAACAG
>CALHBW010000415.1 GCA_937930625.1 uncultured Saprospiraceae bacterium
TCAATTGACGATGATTCGTTTGTTGGCGAAGTTTCCGACGATTGTATCTTGGATTTTCAAGAAAAATATCGGACATCCGATTGTGTATCCGAAAAATAAATTGGACTACGTATCGAATTTCCTACACATGACCTTCGGAAACGTAACGGATGATGTAGAGGTAGATCCGGTGATTTCGGACGCAATGAATAAGTTGTTGATTCTACATGCCGACCACGAACAAAATTGCTCGACTTCGACAGTAAAAATCGTAGGTTCTTCTCATGCGAATCTATATGCATCGGTATCAGCAGGTATCGCGGCATTGTGGGGACCATTGCACGGTGGAGCGAATCAGGCGGTCTTGGAGATGTTGGAAAATATCAAAAAAGACGGCGGTAATACGAAAAAATGGCTCGACAAGGCGAAGGATAAAAACGACCCTTTCCGTTTGATGGGCTTCGGACACCGTGTATATAAAAATTTCGACCCAAGAGCAACGATTATCAAGAAATCTGCCGACCAAGTACTCGAAAAATTGAATGTGAGTGACCCTGTATTGGATATTGCGAAAGAATTGGAACAAGCAGCACTCAACGACGATTACTTTAAGGATAGAAAACTCTTCCCGAATGTCGATTTTTATTCCGGTATTATTTATCGTGCGATGGGCTTTCCAGTGGAGATGTTTACGGTCTTATTTGCTTTGGGCAGATTGCCCGGGTGGGTGGCGCAATGGAAGGAAATGCGTGATTTGAAAACACCGATTGGTCGTCCGCGTCAAATCTATACCGGCGAAGGCGAACGTCAGTACACGCCTTTGTCAATGCGATAATGAGTGAATTTTGAATGAGTGAATGAGTGAATATTTTTAGCTTTAAATATTCACTCATTCACGATTCGCTCATTCACTCATTACTTCTTCTCTACTACCTTTATTAAGGTTCCACTTTTCAATTGTGTATTGAGTTGCATACCATTCAAAATGGCGAATTCGTTATAACGTTTCGATTCTACTTTGAAGGTTTGTAATGCTTTTTGCAAAGTCATGTTGCTCGGTACGGTTTCGATAGCGATGCGTTCCGGCTTTACGTTGATTTTGCTTGGGTCAGTCAATTTATTGAAGCCCTCTCCTGTGTTTCTAAACAACTGGAAAAAGCGGTCAAAATCCTGCTGAAGCGACATCCCGTGAATCACATAAATCAATCCATTATACTGAATAAAATAAGACAAAATACGGATAGATTGCTGCTGTCCTGTCTGCTGATTTTGGCTCACTTGGTCAGAAACAATGGCGGTAGCAGGCAGTCCGTTTACCTGAATACTTTCCTTGACTTCTACGACTTGTAGTTTGTTTTCCTGAACAAATGTTTGTGCTGCCTGAAGGGTCGAACTTCCTTTGCCCAACTGTAGCATCATCATTGCTTTACCCTGTGGTTCAGCCATTTGCACTTGTGAAGGCGTGTTGATGATTCTCCAACCCGTTGGCGTAGGAAATTGAAATTTCAACTCAGGATGGTAGAAAGCATTATTTTCTACATAACCTTGACGCGGGTCTTCTCCATATACCAAACCATCGATGCGGCGAAGATATTCGTTGCGCTTCACTTCGTAGTTCGGGCGCGAGTCTTTTTGCTGCCAACCTTTAGCAAGTGCCGCTACTTTTCGGTTGCGGTCTGCGGGGTCGGGGTGCGTTGACATAAAAGTCGGAATCGCATCTGCACCCGCTTGTGCGCTAAGGCGTTTGAGCGTAGCAAAGAAACCCGCCATTTCGTTGGCATCATAACCAATTTTGGTCGAATATTCTACACCAAGCTCGTCAGATTGCGTCTCATCGTCGCGTCCAAATTTTAGGAATAACAAACCCAAACCTTGCTGTGCCTGCCCTGCAAATTGAGCAAATTTTTCGCCACCTGCTACCAATCCTGCTATCAGCCCCACTTGCGCGAGTTGTGCTTTGGTCTGCTGCTGTGCGCTGTGACGTGCTGTGACGTGACCGATTTCGTGTCCGAGTACACCCGCAAATTCTGCTTCATTATTAAAATGCGCCATGATACCGCGCGTAAAATAGACGTAGCCACCCGGCACAGCAAAGGCATTGACCACCGGTGAATCCATGATTTTGAACTTATAGTCCAACTCGGGGCGGTGAGATATTTTGCCCATTTTTTTGCCTTTTTCGTTGATAAATGCCTGTAATTTGGTGTCTTGATACACTCCGTACATAGCAGAAATCTGCGGGTCATACTGCGCGCCCATTGCCAACTCTTGTTGTTTGGAAATGAACATAATTTCCTTTTTACCCGTTACCGGATTGCGCGAACAGCCGTAGATGACAAGCCCTACAAGCAGTAAGGTTGCAAATCCGCTAAGATATTTTACCCAATTTTTCATTAGTAAGTTTAAGTTTAAGAATAAGTTTAAGTTGAAATTCAAGCGAATTTTAACTTATTATATTATGACTATCGAAAAATGATACCAATTATTAGACGAGGAACGGGTTGCGGGTTACGGGTTGGCGAGTTAGGAGTTGCGGGTTATTTTTTAGGTAGAGCAAATTCATGAATTTGCTCTACCTAAAAAGCCGTCCACCGTCCACCGTCTGCCGTCCACCATCTACCGTTTACCGTTTGAAAACCACGGGTGCAACTGCCGATGCCAGTGGAATTTCTTTGCCCGTCGCATCAATAAAAAACAGGCGTGCGGTGTAGTTCGTTCCCATATTTTTTTTGTCTTGATAATTGACAAATTTGACTTTGACAGGATTGCCTGTGAAGGCAAAATCGACGCCTTTTGCGTCAAAAGCTCCTTTTGTAGATTCGCGGGGAGAGAGTGCTTCGCCCGTATCTTCGTCGATGAGTTGAAGGGAGAAATTCTGATTGACCAAATTATCGACATTCGGATAAATGAGGTCAAATTTAATCTCTGTATCTTGCCATTTTCGGGTGCTTCGGGCAGGTTTGCCTCTTTTGGTAAGGGCTTGTACGCGCCCAAAATCGGCTTCGATGGCATTGATATTGACCAAGATACCTTCGGTGCCTTCTACTTGATATTTCCCTTCTCCGGTAGCTCCTGCAAGTTCGTTTTCGGTCTTGCCAAGTTCGCCTTCTACCGCTTCTTTTTCCTTTTCTTTTTGAACCAACTGCACGACAAGTTGACTGTTTTCGTTCTCCAATTCTTGATTTTTCATAAACAAATCGCCAATCTGCTTGTCGAGTGCAAAACGTTGGTTTTCAAGGTCTTTCAATTTATTGGCATCTGCAACGGTCGTGGTTGGGCGGTTTCTTAGCGTCGCAATTTCATTTTCAAGTCCCGACATTTTGCTACGCATACTATTGAGCCGCGCTTCATTTTGAGAGATGGTTTCCACCTTTTCGCGGAGTTCTTTTTTGAGGGCAAAAACCTGTCCTCTAAGTATTTTTACACTGTCTCGCAAAACGAGATTTTGGTCGGCGTATTCATTCAAATCCCTCGCCAGTCGTTGCTTGTCCAGTTGCTCATCTTCGAGTTGCTGCTTATATTGAGCAGTGAGTTTTTCACTTTTCTTTACTGTTTTTTCCTGATTCCAAATATGATAGGCTGCATACCCCAAAAGTAGCAGCAATAAAATGGGGATGAAAATTCTGAAAAATTGCTTCATAATTTTTTTAATGGATAACGGTTAATGATTAATGATTAATTTTTGGGAGGTAACACAGACATTCCTGTCTGTGCTACATGAAAAACAGACAGGAATGTCTGTGTTACGTTTTCATTCGTCAATAATTCCCAAATGGATAATTCTTCCACCATTCATGTTGACGGGATTGCTACTTTTTCCAATCACAATACCGTCTTCGGGAGAATAATATTGGTGAAGTATATCCCCAAATGGATTTCTCATAATCGCCATCAAATCTCCCTTGTTCACTTTTTGTTTTAATGCGACTTTGATGTCCAAATATCCGCCTTCTTCAACGTAAATCCAATATGATTTTTTGCAAAGAACAGGATTTGATTTGATTTCAACCTCCTTTTTAATCATTTTTAACCAACTCAAAATATTTTCTATCCCTCTTTTTCCTCGTTCAATGATTTCCGGTTGAAAGACCTGTGGATTGCCATACTCTACTGTAATTGAGGGGATTCCCTTGAGCATTGCCTCTGCTCTCATCGTTCTTGTGGCTGCGATTTGCCCGTTGACACTTGGTATTCCATTATTATTTAGGATAATGTCGGCATCTTGTAAGGTTGCCATTTTTTCAATTTGCGGGTCGTCAAGTTTTGCTCTTACGTACAAAGAATTTTCTCTGCCAAAACTCGCTGTGTGCATGTCTATCAGATAATCAATTTTGGACAGGATTTTTTGGTTAATTTGCCAGACGTATTGCTGCGACCTGTTCCCTTTTTCTTTGCCGGGAAATTTTCTGTTCAAATCTTCTTCGTCCACATATCGTCGTCTGTGCTGTTGAATACTGATAGCATTAAGCCCCGGCACCGCCACAATTGTACCGCTAAAAGTCTCTAAATCAATGTCGTCTATGACTTCCTGAATGACTTTGATGCCGTTCAATTCATTGCCGTGAATAGCAGCTAATAAACCGACAACGGGAGTTGCCTCTTTGCCTTTCACCACAATGACAGGAATGTAAACTGGTTGCGACATTCCATTATCAATCATCTTCAACCAATATTTTTTCTTGGTCTGTGCTTCGATTTTATCCAAATCCAATTCCTCTATCCGTTCAATATCAGATTGACTTTGAGCAAATATTGGTAAGGCTAATATGAGCAACAGATAAATTATTTTCATAAAATTTTAATGCTTAATTAATGGTTCTTTGACAATTTTTGCATTTTAGATGAAATTAGAAATTCGCGCTCTATTTTTTCCACCCCCCAGCCCCCTCCAAAGGGGGAGATAAAACTTTGA
>CALHBW010000416.1 GCA_937930625.1 uncultured Saprospiraceae bacterium
TGTTGTTTTTGAGTGAAATGCAAAATTTTAGCTCACATTCAGTATTGTGCTTGTCGTTCGGGAGATTCTGAAATAAATTCAGAAAGACATTCTGTTTTGGGAGGTCTAAATTGGACGATGATTCTATTACTCTGATAATCACCCCTTAACACTTTAGTTAAATTTTACCGTACGCAAATGCGATAGCTATCGGGATGTAGTACGTGTACAATACATTTGTGTTTTTTTTATTATTTAAAAAATTAAAAATCAATAAAATAAGAAATGTCTCGCGTTCGCTCGCGTTATACAACTTTTACATTTTACATTTATTATTTTACATTTTACATTAATTTAATGTAAAAACAAAAGTGTCAACTGCAATTCTAAACATGTCAAAATTTTGGTTGTTGAAATATCTATTCGATAGCCATCCAGTAGATGATAATATCGCCGCGCATGGGTCCGCGATCGGGTTCTTCCAGACGAACTGTAGCACTTGTATTTGTTACATTATAGACACTATAGCTATATGATTCTTTCCCTTCATCTGATGGTATCTGATTATCAATATCATGCACCGTAATAAATATATGAGGTGGATTAGTAAACCCTGAATAGTTTATTTGTGGTGTGAAAAGCGTAGTGCCGATGAAAGGATTGGCGCTCACCATTATTTGTCCGTATTGCATATTGGGGAGCAAGATATGGTTTGCTTCTATGGTGTCAGCTTTTAGTGTACCAACAATATGGAGTTCTGTCTGCGGATCATCCGTTCCAATCCCAATTCTATCATCAAAGTGATCTACAAATAATAATGCATTGATACTATCCCCCCGAATGAGCATATTACCGTTATCAATATCAACCAAATGTTCGGGAGTCGCTGTGCCGATACCAATTGCGTTGCTGCTATGATCAGCAAACATGAGGGCATTAATGCCGTCACCCCGAATGAGCATATTACCGCCATCTATATCCATTAGATGTTGAGGTGTATTTGTACCAATTCCGACGTAATCGTCGTCCGTATCAGCATAGAGCAAGGCATTGATACCATCGCCCCGAATAAGGAAATCAATATCATTTTGATTAGGATTAATCGTAAAAGTAGAGTTGATGGCATCAACTTGGGTTACTTCCTTACCGCCAACGGCAAGTTCCCAAGTATCCGGGGCAGGGAATCCCATCCAAGTATCGGGGTCATCATTGTGGTATATGGCATCATTGATACCTAACGAACCATTGACATCAAGCGTATAGTCCGGTGTGGGTGTACCAATACCTACATTCTGCCCAAAAGATAAATTTACTAGGAAGAGCAGAATAATGAATAGATATATTTTCTTCATTTTATTTTTATTATTATTTGATTATTAAGGCTTTATGAATTGACAATGCCTCAATTCATCTCACAATAATTATATTTTAGGCAATAAGAAATGGAAAGTTGTACCTTCTCCTTCGGTAGATTCCAACCAGATTTTGCCACCAAGACATTCGACTATCTTTTTACAAGTTGCCAAGCCGATTCCAGACCCTTCATAATCTTCTCTTCTGTGCAAGCGTTGGAAGATGATAAATACTTTTTCTTGTTGTATTTTGGGAATACCAATACCATTATCTGTTATGGATATTTGATAAAAGCTATTGTCATATATAGAAAATTTTATATGCACTTTAGGCGCAATATCAGGTTCAGTGAATTTTAGCGCATTGGCAATGATATTTTGAAAAAGTTGTATCATCGCAACGTTGGCAGCCTTGACAATTGGTAATTCTTCCGATTCTATTTCTGCCTTTTTTTCATCTATTGCAAGTTTCAAATTACTTCTCACAACATGAAGTATGTCATTTAGATTGACTTCGGTGGACTCGCGGGGATCGGCACCTGACTTAGCAAAAGTAAGCATATCGGTAAGTAATTTTTCCATGCGTTTTGCCCCCTCGTGAATGTGTCCGATAAATTCCTGTCCGACACCATCTAATTGCTCACAGTATTTGCGTTGCAAAAGTGAGCTGAAGCTGCTCATCATTCGAAGGGGTTCTTTAAGGTCGTGAGCTGCTTTTCCTGCAAAAAGTTCCAATTCTTGATTGGCTTTGACCAGCATTTCTTGTTTGACATTGAGCTTTTCAATCATGAGGTCGCGTTGTTGCAGCTCAAATCGCGTTTGCATCTCAGCGAGTATTCTTGTCTTTTCCTCGTTGGAAAGTTCTTCTTGTAGCTTATATAGGCGTTTCATATAGTCGCATGACTCACGAAACCGCCCTGTTTTGTAATATAATTCTGCAAGTAGTTGGCAGGTGTCAATGAGTTTTGGTTTCATATCCATATTCTCCAACATATGGCAGTTTTTTCCAAGTTGTTCTTCTGCTACCGTGTAATTTTGTATTTGATAATTAGCATGTCCGAGGCTAAAAAGACAATCTGCCTCATCGGAGAGAGAACCGATTTCACGGCTAATTTTAAGTGCCTGCTCATAATTGACTACGGCGGCGCCATATTCTTTATTTGCTTCCAGCACTCTGCCTATTTCTTGATATGAATGTGCCATTACGCTCTTATTTTCTATTTCCTTACTAATTTCGAGTGATTTGTGTATATATTTCAGTGCGTTTCTATTATCTCCTAATTCAACATACACTTGTCCTATCGAATTATGAGCATTAGCCAGAATAATGGGTGCTAAATTTTCGTTTGAGATTTCAAGTATTTTTTTCAAATATTTTAGGGCATTTTTATGGTCTTTTTGGATGTCATATAAAATCCCAATATTAAGATATACATTAGCCAGTGCATTAAAGTCTCCCGAATTTTTCTTGATATCCAAAGACTTTAAGTAATAAGATAATGCTTTTTCATATTCTCCTTTATCTTTATATACGATTCCTATATTATTGTATAATGAGCCACATTGATTTTCATCTTCCAGAATTACACACACATCCAATCCTTCATTATAATGCCTAAGTGCTTCATCTAAAAAACCTATTCTGAGGTAATTATTTCCCAGCCCTTTGTGAATAAGAAATTCATATTTTCTGTTCCTCAATGTGCTATTATACTGAAGTGCCAAATGGAAGTGCTCCATTGAGGTTTTGAAATCTCCCTTATACCAATGTATGCCTCCGAGTTGAATACTTGCACGGGCAATGCCATCAATGAAGTTAATTTCTTTGGCAAGATGGAAGGCGCGAGAAGCGTACTCCAAAACTTGTTCTTTAGAAACAGACTTTACATTTTCGACCTCATCAAGTACTTTTCGGACTAATTCTTTGTCGAGAATATCCCCTCTTCTGTGCCCCGTTACTTTTAATAGAAATTCGCGAGATACATGCCCTATTGTCCTATCTGTTTTTGCCGAATAAATATTACTCGCCTCCTGCTGAATATCTACCATAATACACCAAATAAACAGAATCATCATTCCGATGATTACTGATTAAAATTTGACTGTAATTTGTGTATAACCAGCACTAAATGTATTACACTTTTATTTTCGATGTGACATAGCAAGTTGTGCTTTCATCAAAGCCGACATATGTATAGCCTAAATTATAGATAAATTACCAACTGAAGTAAATCCTGAATTTCAAGTATCTAATCAAAAACCACTGTTCGATTATTGCATACCAGAATCTTATGCTCAAGGTCTTTGGCGATAGCTTTTGAAAGGACTATTTTCTCATTGTCTTTTCCTTTTCTAATGAAATCACGAACACTTTCTTTGTGCGTAACATGTGCAATGCCTTGCTCGATAATCGGTCCGGCATCAAGATCAGCAGTGACGTAGTGGCTCGTTGCGCCGATGATTTTCACGCCACGTTCAAAAGCTGCATGATAAGGCTTAGAACCAATAAATGCGGGTAGGAAAGAATGGTGTATATTAATGATTTTGTTGGGATAATGTGCAATGAAATTATCAGATACAATTTGCATGTATCGCGCCAAAACAATCAAATCTATTTTATATTCGGCGAGTAATTTGAGTTGTTTGGCTTCTTGTTCAGCTTTGGTTGCTTTAGTGATTGGAATATGATAAAACGGTATATCAAACTGCTCGGCAATAGGTTTCAAGGTCTCATGATTGCTGATAATCAGCGGAATTTCCATATCCCATTCCCGTGAATGACAACGATACAAAATATCATACAAACAATGAGAAAGTTTGGTCACAAAAATGGCTACGCGCTTCTTTTGGTCAGAAAAATGCAAAGTCCAAGACATGCTAAATTTACGCGCAATCAAGGTATCAAAATACTCCCCAATCTTATCTCTCCCAATTTGAAAACCTTCAATTTCCCATTCAATTCGCATAAAAAATTCACCACACGAATGGTCGCTATGTTGGTCGAGATAGACAACATTACCATTATTTTCATATAAAAAATCCGTTACCGCACGAATGATACCTTTTTTATCCGGGCAGTGAATCAGAAGAATGGCAGTCTCGTTTTTTTTCATTGGAAAATGATTGTTGAATTGATGAGTTGATGAGTTGATGAGTTGTCGAATTTGTCTTACGAAATATTTTTTTTCCCGCAAAAAAAAAAGGGGTTCTTTGACAATTTTTGCAAATCCAATAAAACGCTCTTTTCACGCAGAGGTCGCAGAGAACGCAGAGTGCTGATAATCAATTCTCTGCGACCTCTGCGTTCTCCGCGTGAGATACTTTTGCAAAAAATGCCAAAGAACCAAAAAAGGAAACAAGCGCAAACATACAAAAAAACCATCTACCGTCAACCATCTACCATACACCGTTTTTCACTCACACTCTTCGCCTGCTTGTTTGTAGAGACAGGTCTTACAGAAGTACGTTTTTCCGGTTTTTAGATGTTCTTGGTGAACGAGTTCATATTCATGGAAAGTACGGGATTGTTGTGTCAGCACAGGTGTCGTAGAACAGCCTACCCAAAACATCGCCACCAATACTGCAAATGCCGGAAACGAAAGCCTCCGTTTCTGTGTAGTCGGGCGGGCAAGTTCGAGGATGCGCGATTTGAAAGGATGCGTTCCGAAGAGCTGTAATAGACCAAATTGCTGTTGTTCTTTCAGGTGAATGAGTAAGGCAGCATAGGCGCGTTCATTCCCTATTTTCGTGGCAGCAAAGGCATCAGCAAGGTACTCGTTGAGTAGGTGTAATTCTTTTTTTATGGTATAATAAACGGGATTAAAAAACCAAAATATTTGTAGGAAAGCAATACCGAATTGTTGCCAGGTATCGCGGTTTTCTATATGTGCAATTTCGTGGTAAAGAATGGCTTGCTGCGTTTCTTCCGAGAGTTGATTAAGCGCAGGTTTCCATACGATATAACGATGCCACAGCCTGAATGATGCCGCAAGTATTTCGTTCTTATCGTCGTACAAAATGTAATAAGCTTTGCCTTCTATCCACTTCAATTCTTTCTTGGAACCTCGAATCAAACGCACCAAAAAAGCACATCGAAACGCCAACCAAATAAATATCACCAAAGCTACTGCCCCATAAGCCGTTTGCAGATAAGACTTATAATCAATCGCTGCTTCATAAGGGTCATATTTTTTGTAAAGAATGATACTTGTTTGCGCCAATTCCTCGCATTGACAAAAATCTGCCTCGTGAATCGCCTTATCATAACACAATTCAATCTCTTCTTGATACGCTGCCATTTTGGAAGGTTCGAGCAGCGTTTGAAGTGCCTGTGTAGCAGAATTAGCCGAGAAAAAATAAAGAAAAGCAGCCGGCAAACTCAAACTCATCGCCAATACAAAATACAAAAACTGACGACGGCGCACAGGGGTGCTACCCTTTCTCACAAAAAGGAAATAGACCAAAGCTCCCGGTATCGAAAGCAGATAACTTAATGTAAAATAAAGCAACATTTTTAATGCGTCAATGCGATGATGCGCCAATGCGATAATGATGTAAAACATTGTCGCATTACATCATTGGCGCATTATCGCATTAATTCGCTCATTCAAAATTCACCCATTCACTCATTGATCATACGTTTGAGTTCTGCAAGTTCCTCGTCTGAAATTTTGTCATTGTCCATCAAGGCAGAAACGAGGGTACTTGCCGAACCTTTAAACACATTTGTCAAAGCGTTGTTCAAGAAAGTACCCTGATAATCGGCACGACTGACTATTGGAAAGTATTCATGTGTACGTCCATGCGCTTTGTACCCGACATAACCTTTTTTATCTGCCAGTATTCGCACGATAGTCGAGATAGTATTGTAGGCAGGAGGCGGTTGTTCGTCCCAATTTGTAAGGATGTCTTTCACATATGCTTTTTCCAGTCGCCAGAGGATGTTCATCACCTTCAACTCAAGTGGTGTTAGTATTTTTTTTGCCATAATTCTTGGTTTGACTTTGTACAAAAGTACATTATTTTCCCAACAACTAAAAATGTAGTTGAATATTTAACAATTCAGAAACAAGCACCAAAATCCAAGCACCAAAATCCAAATCCCAAATTCTAAGGTTTCCCGCCTTTGTTTTCTGGATTTTGGATTTTGGATTTTGGATTTTGGAATTTGGAATTTGGAATTTGGAATTTGGAATTTAGTGCTTGGTACTTGGATTTTGGGATTTGATTTCTGACTAAAGGCATTGTTTTTGATGAAACAATATATTCGCAAACAATAATTAAAACTCCCTTAACGTTTGTACACCAAATTCTTAAATTATTCTTAAAAATACGTCCTTCGTTCGTCGTACTTTGTTCTACAAGAATACGAAACGAAGAACGACGAACCAAGAGCAAAGAACGCACAACATGAGGCGATTTTTTTTCAGTATCATTGCCATTGCCATCCTTACTACTCCTGTTTTCGCACAAAAATACAGCAATGCCTTTTTGGATATTGGTGTATCGGCACGGAGTCAGGCGATGGGCAATACACAAGTAGCATCGGCAAATGATGTCACCGCAAGTTTTTGGAATCCTGCCGGACTTGTAAATATTGACCCCGACATTGTACAGGCGAGTTTTACACACTCCGAGTGGTTTGCCGGTATCTCGAATTACGACTATTTTGGAATCGCATCGCCTTTGGGTACGCGCTCTACCGATAAGACCAAAGCAAAACGCAAATATACCGACGCAGTGGGCTTTTCATTCATTCGTCTGGGAGTGGATAATATTCCGAATACCTTGAGTCTTTACGAAGATGACGGTACGCTCAATTACAGTAATATTACCTCCTTTTCGGCGGCAGATTATGCCTTGATATTCAGCTATGCCCGTAAGCTGCCTATCGCACAATCGAAGGGTTTGACCGGCGTAAATGTCGGTGCAAATGCTAAAATTATCCATCGCAAAGTTGGTCCTTTTGCAAATGCCTGGGGCTTCGGATTGGATTTGGGGGCGCAATACAATATTAATAATTTGCGTGTTGGCTTATTTGCTAAAGATATTACTTCTACCTTCAATGCCTGGAATTTTGATTTCACAGAAGACGAAAGAGAAACCTTACAACTCACTGATAATGAACTCCCTGAGAGTAGCGTTGAAATCACCAAGCCTTCGCTCGTACTTGGTGTGGCGTATGACAAACGTTTTTATTTGAGTGGAGAAAATCAAAGCCGCAAATTGCCCAAAGGACCATTTGTACAATTATTGGCAGAGGCAGATTTGGTAACAACATTCGATGGTCAGCGCAATGTACTTGTAAGTGCCAATCCTATCAGTATCGATCCGCGTGGAGGGATTGAGATTGGCTATAATGACTTGATTTTCTTGCGGGGCGGCGTAAATAATTTCCAACGTGCCACCGATTTTGATGATAACGAAATATTGACCATACAGCCAAATGTCGGTGTGGGTATCAAACTCTTTGGCACCTTCAAAATCGACTATGCCTATCCGATGGGCAGACAGGCTTTGACCGAAAATTCACATACAATTAGTCTGACCCTAGACCTCAACATCCCGCGTCTAATGGAAACCATGCGACGTGCGTCGTAGGGTTGAAATGTAAAATTAAAAATGTAAGAGCATGTAAAAGTAGTGCGCTTCGCGCAATGTTTTACGTCAAAATACTTTTACAACTTGTCCCGATGAATCACGGGATTTTACATTTGATATTTTTCATTTTACATTTCAAAAAACCATTGTTCCATGTCCAAAACCGCTATCTGCTTTTTTATATTTCTTCTTGTGAGCGTCAGTTGTTTGCAAGCACAAGCTCCCAAGTTTAGCAACGAATTTCTCAATATAGGTGTAGGTGCCAAAGCGCATGGCATGGGCGGCGCGCAAGCGGCTACCGTCGGTGACGTGACCGCAATGTACTGGAATCCCGCAGGCTTGGCAGATGTGCGCGTATCGTTTCAGGTATCCGCAATGCACGCAGAGTGGTTTGCGGGTATCGGTCAGTTTGACTACCTCGCGCTCGGCAAACCCGTCAAATTTGGTAATACACGCGCCGTACTTGGTTTTTCGGCGGTGCGTTTTGGTGTGGATAATATCCCAAACACGCTTGGGCTGCTGGATTCTGACGGAAGTTTGAATTTTGATAATATTACCTCTTTTTCAGCCGCAGATTATGCCTTTAATGTCGCCTACGCGCAAAAATTATTCATTAAAGGTTTGCAAATTGGAGGTGGCATAAAAGTGATTCGCCGACAAGCCGGCACTTTCGCACAAGCATGGGGCTTTGGAGCTGATTTGGGACTGCAATACAATCTGAAAGACCAATGGCATTTCGGATTTACAGCGCACGATATTACATCGACTTTCACTGCCTGGAATTTTTCATTTACAGAGGAAGAACGCGCTGTTTTTGAATTGACGGATAATAATATTCCCGCAAGTTCGGTGGAAATTACGGTGCCAAAATTCACGCTTGGCGTCGGTTATACCACCCAATTTGCCAAAAAAATAAAGCTGCTCGCAGCACTTGATATGGACATTAATACTGATGGACAACGAAATGTCCTCATTAGTAGTCCCGCATTTAATATTGACCCAAGATTGGGGCTGGAGTTGAGTTATGCCAATATCGTTTCATTGCGTGCTGGTATCAATAATATACAACGTGTGCTGGACGACAATACGAACGGCGCAGACCGTATGCTCATTTTTCAACCCAATGCAGGTATTGGTCTGCAAATCCCGCAAAAAAGCGACGACCAAGAACAGCGTTATATCCGATTGGATTATGCTTATACGAATTGGGGAGGCGCGGAAGAAAGTTTGTACTCGCATTTGGTGTCTTTGGTGGTAGATATGCGGGTGAGAAGATTAGCTCGAAATCGGAGATAGCATGGTGTTTTTTGGGGAATGTAAAATTTAAAATAATAAGGGTATCAGTTCATAGTTGCCAGTTCATAGTTCATAGTTTTTTACAATTAATTGAATTGCAATCTTTTGTAAATTAATGATTATCAATGTTAGGCAAACTTAGGCACATAGCCAGTAATAAATGTATAAGTGCGTGTAGTACGTGCACAAAACATTCTCGTTTTTATATTATTTAAATATTTAAAAATCAATAAAATAAAAACGGTTCTTTGACAATTTTTGCAAATTCAATAAAACTATCTTTTCACGCAGAGTTCGCAGAGAACGCAGAGTGCTAATAATCAATTCTCTGCGACCTCTGCGTTCTCCGCGTGAGACACTATTTGCAAAAATTGTCAAAGAACCATAAAAACGTCTCGCGTTCGCTCGCGTCCTACAACTTTTACATTTTAAATTTATTATTTTACATTTTACATTAATCCCCATTTCTATTTTTGCAAAAACTATCAAAGAACTAAACAAAATATATCCTCCATCAAAAATCGACAATCAACAATCACAAAATGATTCATTTAAATATGAAAAATATCGCAATACTCGCACTCGGATTATTATGGTTTGCTGCTGATATGCAAGCGCAAATGTATGTCAATAGTGATACGCTTTACGGCAATGAATGGATTAATTACGACCAATCGCATCGCAAAGCCTACATCACGGCAGATGGAGTATATCGTATTCCGTATCAAACATTGGCAAGTTCAGGCATACCGGTGAGTTCCATCTCGGCAGCCAATCTTCAGCTTTTTGCCAATGGGGAAGAGTTGCCAATTTATACTTCGGGGGACAACCTGACGAATGGTAGCGGCTATATTGAGTTTTATGCCGAAAAAAATAAGGGCGATTTGGATAAACATATGTACGTCTCGCAAGACGGTCTGTTCAATCCTTATTATAGCATGTACACCGACTCGGCAGCCGTGTTTTTGACATGGAATAGTTCTACCGACAACCAACGCTTTGCCAATACTACAAATGACCTCAGCAACCTTCCTGCACCGGAAGCATCTTTCTTGCATGAGGTCGTAAAATTGGATGGCAGCCAAAAGTATAATAAAGGAATCGAAAACGGCGAGCAACGCGAATCCACCTTTTCGCCCGGTGAGGGTTTTGGTAATTCATTTACAGTAGATAAAACCTATAATCTGACGTTGGAAAACATCGTTTCGGGCGGCAGTGGTGCGCGATTGGAGATGAATTTTGCAGCGGCGGATGATGTACAGCACAGCGTCAGTTTGAGTATCAATGGCAGCAATATCTCTGTTGATGACCCGACTTTCGACGATTACAAATTGTTTACTATCGACCAGAGTATTCCGACAAGTATATTGGCAGGAGCTACGGATGTTCGACTATTTGGGCAAGCGGGTTCTACTGATAGATATTCGATTGCTTTTGTAAAAATTAGATACCCAAGCAGCTTTGATTTTGGGGGCGAAAATACCTTCAAATTTAATATGCCTGCAAGCGGTAACAAGCAATATTTGGAAATCAGCAACTTCGATTATGGCAGCCAACCGCCTATATTATACGACCTGACGAATGGCTTGCGTATCCTCACGAATGTATCGAATAATACCGTTCGTATCGCACTTCCCGCATCAAGTACTGACCGCGAATTGGTCTTGGTAGCACAAGGCGTAGCAACGAATGTAAGTGGCATGATTCCCGTGAATTTTACCAATTACTTTGATACACAAGGCGATTTTGTGATTTTGACGCATGATAAATTTACGCAAGGCGAAAATTACGCCCAACAATATGCCGATTATCGTGCTACGACAGGCTACGAACCTATTTTGATTAAGATGGAAGAATTGTACGACCAATTTGCCTATGGTATCAGCAAGCACTCCATGTCAATACGAAATTTTACGGGCTTCTCGCTCGAAGAATGGACGACGAAACCCAAGTATCTATTCATTATCGGCAAAGCACGTCCTTACTATTCAGTACGTCACAATTGGAATGAGCAACCTGCATACAGCCCCACCTTCGGACACGACCCCTCAGACAACCTCTTGACAGCTACCACGACATCCGATGTGCCACGTATTCCTATCGGACGTATTCCCGTTACGACTGAGGACGAGGTACGTATTTATCTGAAGAAAGTACAGGCATTTGAAAATAATCAAAACCTACCGCAAACCATCGAAAATAAAGCATGGATGAAGCGCGTAATTCACTTAGGCGGTGGTGATGTTTCTATTCAAACAACGATTAAAAACAACCTTGAAGATTATGAAGAAATCATTGAAAGTGACCAGTATGGTGCAGATGTGAGTTCTTTTTTCAAAAATAGTTCTGACCCCATTCAAATTTCGACTTCCGACTTATTGGATTCATTGATTAATGACGGGTCGTCCCTGATTACTTTCTACGGGCACTCCTCTCCCAATAGCTTTGATTTCAACTTGGATTCTCCTGAAAACTATGATAATGTAAATCGCTATCCTTTGATACTTTCATTAGGTTGTTATAGCGGACAAATTCATCAAAAAGCTAAAAATCTTGGTGAGCGTTTTGTATTTGTAGAAGATAGAGGCGCGATTGCTTTCCTCGCAACGGTAAGCCTTTCAGGACTGCCCGCATTGGATGTATTCGCGGAGCGTTTTTATCAAAAATTGTCAGTGACTAATTACGGTCAGGGAATTGGTGACCTTGTGAAAGCCACTATCCAGCAACTTGAAGATCAAGGTGTTGGGGTCAGCAATCGCATTGTATATCAGCAGATGACCCTCAATGGCGACCCTTCTATTCGCCTGAATACTGCTCCTGCACCTGATTTTATTGTTAAACGACCTTCTATAGCATTTGCTCCCACGAATCCCGATGCAAATGATGATTTCGACTTAACATTTACCGTAACAAATATAGGACGTTCGGTATCTGACCAATTTCGTTTATTGATTGAGCGTATCTTGCCCACAGGTGTAGAAGTCACCGTCGTGGATGAGATGGTTGATTCACCAAAATTTGAACGTGAATATAGTTATAACATTGAGCCGGAAAATGGCTCGGTAGGACTTAATCAATTCAGAATCACGGTAGATGCCGGAGAAGATATTGCTGAACTGCCCGACCCTCAAGCCGAAGATAATAATACCGAACTTGCCGATTTATTCATTTTCTCGGACGATATAGAACCTGTTTATCCCTATGATTTCAGCATCTTAGGCTCGTCGAGTGACTTGGTATTGAAAGCCTCTACCGCCAATCCGTTTGCAGACGAATATACTTATCAATTGGAAATTGATACGACTGAATTATTCAACAGCCCAATGCTCAAAAGCACCGAAGTCCTACAGCCCGGCGGCTTGATTGAGTGGACACCCAACATTCCCCTGATGAATGAAACGGTCTATTACTGGCGTGTGCGCGTAGATCCCAATGAAGTGCCGGAAGCACTTGGCTGGCGCGGACGTTCTTTCGTTTATCTCAATGGTGAAAATCCGGGATGGAATCAGTCGCATTATTTCCAATTCCTCAAAGACCGTTTTAATAATTTGAAATATCCTAATCGTCATTTTGAATTTATTAATGATAATATCGAAATAGAAGTTAATAATGCACACGTAGGCGTGTTGAATACCAATGAGATAGACTTCTCTGTGAATGGTTCGCGGATTTATGATGTAGAAATTTGTGAGAAAAATGAACAGGGTATGTACATTGTTTTATTTGATGAAAATTTGAATGCCATTCAAAATGTACGTCAAAATGCCTCTACAAATCTTGGATTGTACAGCTCATTTATATGCAAACCAACCTCACCTGCTTTCCTCTACCCTACCGATACCCCGCAGGGGCGTCAGAATCTTCAAAACTTCCTGACGGGCATCGTTCCTTCGTTGCCTGATGTGCGCTATATGATGGCGTATAGCCTCAATGATTACATGCCCGAAACGTGGACACCCGGACTTACAGGCGCATTCGCCGCGCGCGGCTTGATGCAAGTGCCGACCACCGAAGGCGCACCATACGCAGGTCTGGTCGATTTGGAAAACGGTATGGCTATCAGCGAAGTATCAGCCGCAGATGAAGGTGGCGTTGTTGATGCCTTATTTACGGTAGAAGGAAGTTGGACAGAAGGTGTGCTGGCTTCTACGATTATTGGTCCGGCGGCAAGTTGGGGCTCGATGCACTGGGATACTTCCGAAGAACAAGCTACGGATGAAGTAGTCGTCAATGTATTTGGTATCACACCAAGTGATGAGCGCGTGGCTTTGTTTACAGGGATTACGCAGCACGATTTTATCTTTGAAAATGGAAATAGTATTGACGCAGCGGCTTACCCGCGTCTCCAATTGGAATTTGACATCGCCGACCCTGTGGAAGCTACGGCAACTCAATTGGAGTATTGGCGCGTGATTCACGAAGAATTGCCGGACGTAGCACTTCGCCCTGATTTGGTATTTACCTTCGAAAGTGATACCATCCGACGCGGTGAAAATCTACGCATGAAAATCGCCGCAGAGAATATCAGTCAGAGTGATATGGATAGCTTATTGATGAGTTACAGCATCGTTAGTAATAGCAATAATGTTATTTCGATGACGGATAGATTGCGTCCGCTTGCGGCAGGTGACACTTTGATTGCCTTCCTTGACGTCGAGACCAAAACACTCAATGGTGTCAATCAACTCATCGTCGAAGCCAACCCAAATGACGACCAACTCGAAGCCACGCATGTCAATAATATTGCGATTCGCTCTTTCTTTGTGGATGGCGATAAATTGAATCCGATATTAGATGTGACCTTTGACGGTCAGCATATTATAGATGGCGATATTGTTTCATCGAATCCTGATATTGTGATTTCGCTACGCGATGAAAACGAATATCTTGAATTGGCAGATACCTCTCTGTTCAAAATTTTGATGAAATATCCGGGAGAAAGTGCCTTGCGTCAGGTTTCGTTTGATAGCGACTTGATTAACTTCTACCCTGCCGAGCGCGGTGCTTCCGAAAATAAGGCGATTATTGAGTTCACGCCAAATTTGGAGCAAGACGGTGTGTATCAATTATTTGTACAAGCAGAAGATGTATCGGGCAATCAATCGGGGGATTTGGATTATAAAGTTTCCTTTGAAATCGTGCGTCGTACAGGCGTAACCAATGTATTGAATTACCCGAATCCGTTTACGACTTCTACGCGATTTGTATTCACACTGACAGGTGCTACTGTACCTGATTATATGAAAATTCAGATTATGACCGTCACCGGAAAAGTCGTCCGTGAAATCACGATGGAAGAACTCGGCGACCTCCACATCGGCAATAATATCACAGACTTCGCATGGGATGGCACCGACGAATATGGCGATAAACTCGCCAACGGCGTCTATCTATACCGCGTCGTCACCAAAGATAGCGACGGGCAGGAATATGAGCGTTTTAATAATAATACGAATCAGTTTTTCCAGAATGGGTTTGGGAAGATGTATTTGATGCGGTAATAATGCGATAATGCTGAAATACGATAATGGTTTCTTTTTTGTCGTGATTAGAAAATTTATGGATGTCAGTTACCTGATGGTGGCTGGCATCTTTTTTTTGTGAGTAAAGTAATTTGACAGTACGACACCTCCTTCTTAGTCATTTCAACTCTTGTATTAATTCTGTTATTTTTTCTTCCAACCATTTACGTTCTATTATGGGGTTGAGTTTAGTGAGGTCTTTTTGGAGGTCTTTGAGGTTGGTTTCTGTGAGTGGTTCCTTGTAAATGAGTTTCTTTTTTCGATTGATTATGCGTTTGAAGAAATTGGCGAAATTGCTGTATTGTTGTCGCACGGTTTCTGACATTTTTTTATCGGCAGTAGGGCTAGTGTATCTTCTGATATTTTCCAACTCGCTGTCAATAGGATATTCCTTTTCATTATTGTCATAATAAATTTTAATGAGTAATACTTTGGATTCCATGTAATAAGCAAAGTCCTGCTTGGCACTAATATATCTTAAATTATCTTGCGCTGTATCATATTGCTTTGATTCAAAAGCTGTCAAAGCGTGATAATAATTAATAACATCCTCTTTCACATCCGGGTTCAGCAAATCTTTATGTGTTCGAAAGAACTCGTCCAACCAATCCAATTCACTGAGATATAATGCCGATTTTACAATATGAATAAACTGATGCTCTGAAAAATAAACACCTGCTGACCAGCACTTTATTTCTATTCCTTTCTTGTACACCTCAAATTTTTCATACATGAACTCCTCTTCGCCATTTTTGAACTTTCGATTACAATAATTGGTCATAGCATTAAAAAATATTCTAATTTCATGGACATTAAATACTTCAAGAGATTCAAATAATTTCGTTTTCAAAGCATAATAATCCTTTGGCTGTTCATCTTCTAATACTTTCAATAATTGATAATATATCTCAACAGTAAAAATCTGCCTTTCACCGCTATGCTCAATATAGTTTTTGACAACTTCCATAAATGGAGAATTGTCTATTTTTATAATGTGCTTAGTGTTTGCAATTACATAGTAATAATTCAGTAATTGACTCAAACAAGATTGTTCTAATGCCTCGATAAGTATCTTCAAAGATGTATTGGAATCTTTACTTTTAAGAAAAACATCTATATAGTAATCTACTTCAGCTAATTTATAGGTATCTATACAATAACCAACATTGCGTATAGTCGAGGATTGGAGTTTTTTTCGGGTTTTATTCATCGTGATACGTACCAATTTAAATAGCTGTTTTTCTAACAAAGCGTCCATAAGAAGACGGCGGTTGCTAATAGTACGCTCTTTTCCTTTTTTCCAAATCAAAAAATCTTCTATCTGTATAGTCAGCAAACTCATTATTTGCCTCAAATCTTGTTCGTTCTTTTCTGAAATATCTTTGCGCTTTGCTCCTTTCGGTAAGATATTCATATTCTGCATGAGCGTAAATGCTTCTAAAGCCTTACCTGTTTTGTGATATTTCTTGAGGATCTCGTATAATTTGATGACCTTTTTAGAACTATTATGAATGCGAGAATGCACCCATAATCCCAAGTTTTTAAATTCTTTTTTATTCAAATGACGAATTAAAACCATCATTTTTGTCTCTTCAAATGCTTTTTTTTCTATCATTTTTCAAGATAAATGTTTTAAAAAAATAGATACTAAATTATTGAAAACAAGTCTACTATAAAAATTTATTTCAAAATAAAAATATAAATAAAGGTATTTTTTACTGATAAATGCTTATTTCTTACCGTTTACATAGAATGATTTTTGATTCATCTTTGCATCATCGACTTCAAATACAACATATTTTATCGTACACTTTATTTCATAATTAAAAACAAAAACTATGAAAAACTTAAAATTTAAAATCTTGCTACTTTTTTCATTTTTGGTAGCAGCACAAACTTTAAATGCACAAATAGGAGCGCAGCAGGTTGTCACCCAATATTTTACCATGACTATTTCGGAAGGATATAGGTCACCCAACAGGCCGGGTATGATGTGCTTTGATATTGAGTTGAAGGAATTTAATATTGGCGAGAATGATAATATTACTATAACAGATGGAATGGGAAAATTCCATGAATGCAATGAAGATCCGTGTGAATTCACATGGCACTATCCAATATTTACAAATCCATACGAGCGATTAATCACATGTTCTACTCATAGAGCAGGTAGCATTTATTTCTCCGATGGCTGTACAATTATCATTGACCCATTCGCCAAATAAAGTGTCGTTACAAGGCGGAACATTCCGTAAGGGATGTTCCAGCCTATCCCGGAAAGAATGGTACTTTTATCAATAGACCACCATGAAAACAATATAGGACACCACCATAAGCACTTAATCACAATGGTTAAGGTCGACAGTGCAAACTCCACACTGCCGGCTTTTTCTTCAACAAAAACCAAAATAAGTAACTACAAATAACGTATTCTAAGACAAGTCCTGCACTTGCAGACATCTACACTGTTTTTAGCTGACACTGATTGAAGGCTACCTCTGTATGAAGTGGTGTGATAATTATGTGTAATTACATTTATTTTAATTCTATAATTTTTAATTAATTATTTTAAAACACTTTACTTATGAAGACTTTAAAAGTAAAAAGTACTTTATTTAGCCTTATGGCTATGATAGCAATTGCTGTCTTTATGACTTCCTGCGAACAGACGGAACTAACTAACCAAAATGATGTGGTGCAACCAACACCTGTGCAGCAGATTGTCAATGACAATTCTGTTGACTTGAGTAACTATCAAGTCAGCTTAACGTTGAATGAGATTATCAATGATAATCCGATTTCTAATAGAAATGACTGCCCGGCTTATTCCCATGCACGTGACCAACTAGATATGCTTTTAGATTCTTGCAAGTATTCTCCGGAGTACTGCGAATATTTGAAGCTGTTTTGGAGAATTCATGCTGTTAATGCCTTAGTAAATTGCGACCCGGAGACTTTCTGTGGGTTCTGTGAATGGGCAATAAATCAAGCTTATGAAGATTTAGATAGACTTCAATCTATGGAAGTTCATGATTGCTACATCAGTAATATACTGGAACAAATACAAATTCTTGAAGATACTTGTTCAATTTGTGATTAATCGCTAATTCAGAGATTTAAACAGAACATTCGCACTCCGTGAATGTTCTGTTTTTATTTACCTTGACAATTTATAACTTACGCAGCCTTCACCCCAAATGATTGTAGCCCTCAATTCGGGTTGGCATTTCTTGGCAAGGACTTGTTTTGGAAGATATATTTGATGAGATAATTTTGATTGCACCCACGTAGCGGAAACTTTAGTTGCCGTATTTT
>CALHBW010000417.1 GCA_937930625.1 uncultured Saprospiraceae bacterium
GAGTTGCAATTTTGTATTTTATTCATAATCAAAAAGTTAGATGTTTTGTGCGGCATTGGTTTTCTATCGTTCGGAAGATGCTGAAATAAATTCAGCAAGACAGTTGATTTTTGATTTTTTAACTCATGTATAGTAGTATGACTTAAACTTAAACTTACAAAGAGGTATTGGCAAGCGTTGATACCTCTTTTTTATTTGATACAAGTGCAGAAAAACGCAACACTTGTGCAGCAACTAAGACCAAAAAATGAATCGCAATCACCCGGTAGCGCATCATTGTGCCTGAATTGGACACCAAAATCCCAATCAACATCAAATTAGACAGCGCGTAAAACAACAAAAACAGCATAACCGGATGCCAAGTATATTCTCTTTTTCGGAAAATGAATGCTACAATCGCAAACACCCACACCAACAAAATGCCCATCGCCGAAATGACTTGCAATGCACCATTTGCATCCCATAAAAAAGGACGAAATAGCGTATTTACTAAGCCACCCGGAACGGCTGCAGCTATAGAAGCAAGTGTGGGTTCAAGTTGAGTAGCCCCAAAATCTGAACCGCCGTTTTCAGCAAGAAATGCCCACTGCTTGTGCGCCAATATTTCATAGAAATTAATAGGTAAAAACGGAGCGAATGTGATGAGTAAAATTAGACCGACAGCATAGGCGAGCGAGTATTTTAGAAGTGATTTTTTGGGAAATTTTACAGTATAAAAAAGTAGAGAAAGCGCAGGTAATAAAAGAATTATTAAATAATTTCTAAATAATAAAATCAATCCTAATCCTATGATTATCAATAAAAAATATTTTGGAAAAAAATTGTTTTTCGCTACGCGATAAGTTCCCAACAGACAACAACTCAACCCCAAATATACCATGCCTTCTTTGTAAATTCCACCCGTCCAAAAGAGCAGCGAAGGCGTGAAAAAAATCAGCAGGTACAGCCACACATCCGACATCAATTTCAAAGGCTGTAACAAGCGATAAAAATTCAATCCTGCAAATAGCATCAACATTGCCATCAAGAGCACATGCACACTATAATAGCCGCCCGAAATAAGATGCAGCAAAGCATTGAACCGACAAAAAGCATATGACCCCAAGTGGTCCCAGCACTCGGTATGATAAGCGTATTTGTAAATCGGCGTATCCACAAAACCACCATTTTTACCGAATACAAGTCGTACAAAATACATCGGATTTTCCCACAGCGAATTATAAATTACTTTACCGCCTTTGAAATATTTGTACGCATCACCGCCTTTATAGAATTGCGCTTGTACAAGCATATACCCCAACCCTGCCGCGACCTTTGCACCAAATGCGAGAGCTATCATTTTACGCGATAAACCCTTTATATTGAATGATTTATAGCGAAAAATGAGCCACAAAAAAAGTATGGTAAATCCTATAAAGATGAGATATTCCATAAGCGGATTGGAAATGTAAAATGTAAAATATCAAATGTAAATCCCGATAACTATCGGGATGTAGTACGCAAATTAATTATTGTTATGTTTAATGATTTAAAAAACAATAAAATATGAAATAATCTCGCGTTCTACAACTTTTATATTTTACATTTATTATTTTACATTTTACATTTACTAAGATTGGCAGAAACATTGACCTTCGAGACATCCACAATGAATTTATTCATCAACAGTTTTCGACCAATCAAAATCGGGAACTTCATATCCTTGCGGTCTGTCAGTGACAATTCAATGGAGTGAGTTTTGTCAAACAGCCTGATTTTAGTTTTCACCACATAGCGGTCTTCAGCGTGTCCTGTTGAGCTTTTGACCGTTTTTTTATTATATTTTTTTAATATAAATTCTTTTTCATTATATTCGGGATGCGAAGGGTCGAGCAAATTGAAGGCGATTGCCTTTCCTTTTTCCGTTTTTATTTCACGAATATTATGGCAGTGAATCGCAGAGGTAAACGCGCCCGTATCAATTTTCGCTTCAATATTATACAGTTCTAATTTCGGCAAATCGACTATATCAGACCTGCCTATTACCATTAGTTCTTCTTCTTTTTTCATCGTTTATTTGTTCGCAAACGTCCTCTTTTTCAATTCAAATATACGCATAAGCAAGATAAAACCAAACTTGGTCATATTTAGTTTGCGTTCCCTAACGTTATGGAATCGTTAAGGTCGGAACTTTCTATTACATAATTATATTTTTGTGAAACAAAATTTTACTGTTAAAATAAATACAGAATTAATGAAAAAGTTCTATTTTGCCATACAATAAAAGAAAAAGAGAAGTGATACGAGAGATGAGAGAACTAACTTATTTTTCTAATTAATAAATTAAAATAATTAAAATTTACTTAATTATAAAACATAAAACATTAATAATCAATACCATTTATTGGCTAATGTTTCATGTTTTTCCTCTGAATACTCTTGTCTGGCGTCTCAAGTCTCACATCTAAATTTTCAAAAACTTTCATTATGAAAAAAAGGATACAAAACGGTTTTTATAGTTTAATTTTAATACTGATGACCGTCACAGGGTACGCTCAAATAACGATAAATGGTACAGTGAGCGGCGAAGGCAAGCCCCTACCATTTGCAAATGTTTTTATTGATGGTACAACCACAGGTACGACTACAGATATAAACGGAAACTACGAACTCAAAAGCAACGAACCACTGCCCTGGAAATTGGTCGTCTCTTATGTGGGTTACGAAGACCAAAGCATTGAAGTCACCGATGCCAATAAAGCTCGTGTCAATATAGAGCTAAAACCGGGTGGCGTTTTTCTCGACGAAAATATCGTCATTTCGGCTTCGCGGAAGCGTGAGAAAGTACAAGAAGCACCTGCCTCTATTTCCGTCATCTCTGCACGTAAGCTCGAAGGAAGTGCCAATGCTACCGACCCGACTCGAAACCTAATCAGTACGCCGGGCGTACAGATTCAACAGCAATCTGCCAACCGCATCAATATCTCTATGCGTGGTGGTGCGGGCTTGTTTGGTACGTCTGTATTTCCGATTATGGATTATCGTAGCTTGGTCGGTCCGGGTATCGGTACATTCCAAACGGATGGAGCAGGACTTAGCAATATTGACCTCCAACGAATTGAGGTCGTGCGCGGTCCGGGGTCAGCACTCTACGGACCGGGTGTTACGCAGGGTGTTGTGCATTTTATTACCAAAAATCCGATTGATTTTCCGGGTACAACCGTTGAGTTGATGGGGGGTGAATTGAACACTTTCGGTGGTGCTGTACGACATGCCACTAAGGTAAGCGACAAATTCGGCTTCAAAATCAATGTTCAACACCGACAAGGAGATGAGTTTACGCTCGACCCGAATGACCCCGATGATGCCCTACAAATTGCCAAACTTACCACGACAGGCGTTTTCCAACCCGGTGTCAGTCCCGAAGGCTTTGTGGATCCAACACTTCCGCCCGAACAATTATTCACTTTTGAGGAATTGGACGAAGACGGCGACGGCAATCCTATGCAAAATGACTGGTCTAATTCGGCGGTCAATGCTACATTAGAATTTCGCCCGAAAGACGACCTCAGTGTTACCGTTTCGGGAGGACTCAATCAGTCTTCGTCCGTATTTTATAACGAACAAGGCGAAGGTCTGGCACAAGCCACTGAATTTTGGGGACAGGCACGGATGCAAGCAGGTGGACTTTTCGCGCAGGTATTTGGGGTATCAAATGATGGCGGTCCAAGAGAAAGACCTACATTTTTGTACCAAACAGCCGGGCGTTCACCCGTTGCACGCCAACAACTCGAAGCGCAAGCACAATATAATTTTGATGTAAAATCCTTCCTCAAATCCAACTGGACGGTAGGCGCAGACTATCGTTTTGCCGGGCAAGATACCGAAAACTTGGTCTATGGTAGAAATGAGGATGACGATTCTTACCTTGTATATGGCGCGTACATACAAGGCAAAATGGCATTGACCGATAAGCTCGATGCCGTACTCGCGGCGCGTTACGACCAATTCAATTTTATTGATGAAGGTGCCTTCGCGCCTCGTGCTGCATTGGTCTATAAAGTTGACCCACAACACACTGTTCGTGCTTCATACAACCGTTCCAATACAACCGTTTCCAACTTACAGTTGAATATCGACTTCCCTTTGAGTACCGTCATTCCGGGTAGTTTTGATGTGTGGCTGCATGGCAATAAAGAAGTTCGTGCATTTAGTGATAATCCAATGTTAGAGTGGTTCAATCCTGACATTCCCGCAGTGCCACTTGGTGCGCCGGGCTTGCCTACGGGAGTGCCATATGCTGCCGTAGCTGCTCCCACCAATGCCGCTATCATAGCCGGCTTGATGGCTGACCCGATGACCGCACCGCTTGTGCCTATCATTGAGGCAGTTTTGGCAGGTATT
>CALHBW010000418.1 GCA_937930625.1 uncultured Saprospiraceae bacterium
CACTCATTCACTCATTCACTCATTCACTCATTCACTCATTCACTCATTCACTCATTCACTCATTCACTCATTCACTCATTCACTCATTCACTCATTCACTCATTCACTCATTCACTCATTCACTCACTATAGCATTAAAAATACCGTGACAGAAAAAATAGCAATACGATGACGCTATTTTTTCTGTCATTTTTTGCTTAATTGCTTTTCAATGATTTACTTTGTAGGTAGTATATGATAAGAAACGTTCAATATGAGTTGGTTTCTTTTCTGAACATTTTAAACGAACAAACTAAGCGTTCTTTTTGTAACATAAAAACGGGGCATTTTTACACAAATTACCCCTAACATTGTGAAAACAGACAAATATGTCATTCGAAGTCAGCGGGAAATTACACGTAAAATACGATACACAACAAGTTACGGATCGTTTTGCCAAACGCGAATTTGTAATTGAAATTGGAGACGGTCCTTACCCTCAACATGTCAAATTTCAATTGGTGCAAGACAAAACTCCGGTCTTAGACCCCTTTGAAGTGGGTGATGTTTTACTAGTATCTTTCGATCTTCGTGGACGCGAATACACCAACCCAAAAGGTGAAGTAAGTTACTTTACAAATCTCAACGCCTGGCGTATCCAAAAAGCAAATCAAGCATCTAATACACCACCTCAACCACAAAATGATGCCGTGGCAGACTTCCCAAGTGCTGCCGACGAACCAGTTGGTGAATTTGACGACCTGCCCTTCTAACTCACAGGTAATCAAACACATACCGATATTCACTATTGAGAATACTCTTTCCAACAGAGAGTCTTTTTTATCTAAAACACTCAGTATCCACAGTTCTTATAGCGAGAGCTTTGGCGATTAGCGTATTGCTATTCAAAGAAGATTTTGAGCTAAACAACGACCAATCTTGGTGAAGTTTTTTTGAACTTCATCAGGGTATGTACGTGGTTTTGCCCTATGCCATTTTTTACCTAAAATGAATGAGATTATAATTTAATATTATTTTTAATTCTCTAAAAATTAGGAATATATAAATTATTAATTTGTTTAATAAGTTTGCAAATGTCCACTTTTTCATTTAACTTTGCAATGTCAATTAAAAGAAAGTGTGACAGGCAAAAAACGAACTATAAACCACTCACCCCAAAAATTATCAAAAATCGTTTATCATGAAGAGCCTAGCCACTTTAATTATTGTTGTTTTATTTTCAAGTATTTTGTTTGCTCAAAATGCTGTTGATGCTGTTCTCAAACAAGAGCGTATTGCTGCCTTGGATGAGACCTTTAGTAATTACACATTGTTCTCTATCAACACCAATAAGTTGAATCAATTAAAAAGAGACGCAAATTTACTAACTATCAACCTCGCTCCTGCAACTCACCAAAACTGGAGCATCGTACTCGAACCCAATGACCTTCGCGCCCCCTCTTGCCAATCTGTCCTAACAACTGACAAGGGTATTCAAATCCAAGACATAGAGGTACATACCTATAAAGGTTATGTCAATGGTGATATTGACCGCCCTGTTCGTCTGACTATCAAGGATGGGCATGTAAGTGGCTACATTAAAGATGATAGCGAGATGTTTTTCATTGAGCCTGCTACACAATTTGCTAAAAACAGCAACTCTGATGATTTTATCATGTACCGTGCAGCAGATATTATCGACCCTGTGAATCTGACCTGCGAAGCTACACACCTCGAAGATGGTATGGAGATGGTCCAAAATAATGGTGTACTCAAAAGCGGTGATGCAGGTTGTATCACTTTAGAACTCGCTACAGAGGCGGATTACGAATATTACGCACTTCATGGAACTAATGCCAATGAATTGATTTTAAGTATTTTGAATGAAGTTGAAGGCGTGTATAATACTACTTTTGGTTTGAATATAGATGTAGTTTATCAGAGCCTATATACTATTCAAAATGACCCATTCCCGGATAGTGTCAGTACATCCGGTTTTATTTTAAGTCAGTTCAGAAATCACTGGGAAGCTAATATGGATCACATTGACCGTGACCTCGCACATATGTGGACAGGCAAGCAGATGGACGGCGTGAGTATAGGTATAGCATACACGGGTACGGTGTGTAGCTCGCCTACGTTTGCTTATGGTGTCTCGCAGAATATCGGCAACTTTGCTTACGGACGTTTTGTGTTGACTGCACACGAAATCGGTCACAACTTCGGCGCACAGCACTCTGATAGTGAGGGGTGTTCGAGTACCGGTTCTATCATGTGTTCGGGCGTACAACTTGGAGCTTTTTACTTTTCGGAAAACGAACGGGAAGCCATCAACGCCAAACTCAGCTCACCCGAAGCTTGTTTTGCATCAGGAGCTGTTCCAACCGGTTTGCAAGCCAATTCAACTTGTAGTGCCGTCGAATTGATGTGGAATGGCACCGAAGCAGATAATTACGAAGTACGCATCCGTCCTGTAGGTTCTGGCGAATGGGTCACTTATGATGCCTTAGGAAATACATTGAGTCTCGAAAATCTAAATACACAGGAATACGAATTTCAGGTAAAAAATGGTTGTAATCCTGCTTTTTCTGCTTCAGAATTTTTCACGCCTACACAAAGTGTAACTCTGGCGCTTTCGGTCTTCTTAGAAGGTGCATACAATCCTGCTATCGACCTTATGAATACAAATCTCAACGACCTCGGACTTCTCCCCGGTCAAACCAATAATTCAAATGCCATCCAACCTTATAATACAGCTCCCTGGAACTACTATGGCACAGAAGGACAAGGATGGAATAAAGCTGATTATCAGACTATTGAGGAAGAAAATGGTGGTAAGAAAGTCGTAGATTGGATACTCGTTTCTTTCCGCACCAGCCCCTTCCCGGAAGACCAAATCCTACGTGCTGCTGCGCTGCTTCTTGATGATGGCAGTGTCGTTTTTCCTGATGAGAATCTTATTCCTTCTTTCAACAATTCTTCTCTTTATATTATCATTGAACATCGCAATCATATGGGCATTATGACACCCCAACTCATTGATGCGGATGAAAATTGCACACTCGCATACGATTTTACAGCAAGCGATTCATATGTACCGCAAGAAGGAATTGGCTTCGGACAAGTTGCCAATAATAACCGTTGGTTGATGCTCGCCGGCGACGGCAATCAAACCGCAGACGAAATAAGTTACGATATTACAGGTTCGGACAAAAGCAAATGGCTCCCTGACAACGGTGATTTTCTTCGCTATTCTGATGTAGATTATAATTTAGATGGAGATGTAAACGGTAACGATAAAGCCGTTTGGGAAATCAATAATGGTAAGTCTTCACGAGTATTGAAGTCTTACTAAATTGGGCTTGGTGATTGGTTAAATGGAAACCACAAAGGACACTAAGGACACGAAAACCTAATTAACCCCGTCATTCGTCGGGATAAGCATAAAAGAAAACTAAGATAACTAAAAATTTCATTTTCAATGCTTTATAGTCCCGATAATTATCGCATTTACGTTCGGTAAAATTTAACTAATTTGTAATTATTTGATAACTAATTAAATACCTCTATAAAATCAAAAAAGAAAAATCAACCGTCATACTGAATTTATTTCAGTATCTCCCGAGCGATAGAAAACGAATGCCACACAGAACACCTAATTTGTTGTTTTTGAGTGAAATACAAAATTTTAGCTCACATTCAGTATTGTGCTTGTCGTTCGGGAGATTCTGAAATAAATTCAGAAAGACGTTTTGTTTTGAGAGGGCAGACATTGGATTGGTATTATTAAATTGATAATCAACGCTTAACACTTTAGTTAAATTTCACCGTACACGTATGCGATAATTATCAGGATTAGTGACCTCTGCGCTAATTTGGTTTTCGTGTTTTTAGTGTCTTTAGTGGTTTCAGCATTATGTGCGTAACACAAAAAAGGGCAAAAGCTGACTTATTGCCAACTTTCGCCCAGAGAAAAGTGCTTAGAAATCCTAACTTAACTTTTCACACTAAACCGTAGGGGTAGAACCTCCTACCGGCTCAATCTTATCAGCTGTAATTCTGATTCTCTGACCATTTCTTCTCGTCAAAGTATAACCGAGACTTGCATTTTCGGTATAGGTACGAACTCTATCTTGGAGGAATTTGATGGCTACATTTTCACCAAGCAAGATACCTTCATCACCATCCTGACGATAGTGTACACCGCCAAAGTTTCTGCCAAGTGCGATATTGGATGCCAATTTATCTAGCTCACTTCCGATAGTCATATTTGCGATGATTTGTCGGCTACTTTGAAAGTGATTATACCCGAATGTATCCTCAATCGAAGCCAAACGAGTTTCGCTCTCCGGATTCGGTCTGGAAATTTTCGTTTTGCCCTCACCATCATTACCAAGCCACTCGTGGAAATTCAACTGGTCGTCGAAAATTGCCTTGATGACCGTTGTACAAGCCCCTGCTACAGTCGCGTGACCCGACGGATACGCAGGGTGCGCGGGTGAACCTTCAGGATACATCTGTGCCAACAAGAAAGTATCGGGGTCACCTTGTGATAGGATGCTACAACATTCCGCTTGTGCCTTGTTGCGCTCGTTTATCATTTCGAGTACCAACTCTGCTTTTCCGGTATAAGCCGAAGGATGCAGGAAGCGTTCGTCATGGTTTTCGATACGTAAGTGGCGGTGCATGATTCTACCCATTGCTTCCGGGCGGAGTTTGCGGTGCAATCTCCATTTTTGTGCCCATGCCGCTTTGAAGGCTTCGAGGCAAACATCCGCGATAAGACAGTAAATATCCGGCGGACCGAAGGTATGACCATCGCCCTGATTGCCAATCGCACCACTGAAATAAGGTGAATCTTCACAACGCGGACAATCATTGTACACCAAAATGTTGAGCGCATTATAATACGCCTCGTAAGGACCATCCGTATGTACAAGGCTGCCCATGTCACGACCATTTTTGAGATAACGACCATAGTCTTCATAATCACTTGGTCTGTAATCACGAGGAATTTCACCATTCTGAATTTGTACAAATTCTTCAAGCGAAATACCGAACTCACGCTGACCTGCAACCGGATAATGTTGTAATTTGGCTAGTGCTTCTTGGTTCAGATTTCCTACACCAATCAAACCGCCAACAAAAGGCGCGCAACCCGCAGGGAACAAAGGAAAAAGTGGCTGCAACAAAAACTGTGATACATAATCACCGATGAGGTCACTGCTTTGACCACCGTCTGTTTTAGCTACACCTCTAAACAGCGTATCGGGTGTTACCTTACCTTGAGCGTTTTTTGCTCCTCTGAAATCATTGCCAAAATCGTTGAGGACTTCGCAAGCAAAATTTGTGATAGACTGATACGTACCGTCAGGAAATTTGTACTTATCCGTCCGCATACCTGTACCGTAGTCACTAAACGATACGTCTCTGCACAAGGTTTGGAGATAAACCTCAATCATCTCTGCCGCATTTTCTTTTGACCTCAATGCAGGTGCTTTACGCATTTTGAAAAAAGAAATATCGCCACCTTTCAGTGAGAAAGAAAAGGCAGATTGAGGATTAATCCACACCCGTTGCGGATCACCTTCTTCGACATCGGGCGGTAATGTGCCATTCCCCTTCCGTACATCATATGCACGCAGGACGTGGTTGATGTCGCCATTGGTCTGGGTAGAGTTGGGGTCCGGGTCAAATTTCATTGCAGCAATCAACTTTCGATACTCTTCAATAGAGTCAATTCGGTCGGCTACACTTGCTGCGAGTCGTCCTTGGTCGTCGTGCAACAATAGCTTAGTAAAAGACCCGATAAACCGGAAATGTTCGCCATACATGTCCTCATCACCCGAACTGTTGTTGGTATGGTCTTCGATGTCAAATTCGGGGTCATAGTTAGCTTGAGGTTCTGCTTGGGACTGGAGTGCGGTAGCTTCGTCGCGGGTAGCTTTGAAGGCTACGACTCTGTCTGCTACTGTGCCACCGCCGGTTTCCATGAAATCAGTTTGTTCTGACATAATTTTAATTTTTGGTTAATAAATTAATTAGAGATTCAGGCTATCAGTTCATAGTTGCCAGTTCATCGTTTTTTACAATCGATGTTAGGCAAACTTAGACGGGTAGCCGAGATTTATGTTTGTATTTCTCACATACAAATTCATTACATACAGATGATTTTTTTGTTAAAAAAATCATTGTAATAATTGGGTTCCAATAAGTGATTATGAAAAGTTCTGGTATAGTATTTTTTTGTGCGGCTATCGTCTTTTTTGGATAGCTTTCGTGTCACAAAGATGGGGCGAAAATTTCAAATAAGCAAATGATGTGCATGTTTTTTAGTGAACCAAAATTGGTGTGAAAATAATTTTTCGGAGTTGTTAAATAATGTTTTTTTAGAATTTTTATTTGTATTTAATTGATAATTAATTATTTAAGAATTAAAAAATAATTTTATTCACTATTGTTAATTTATGTTAAAACGAATTGAAATATTTTTCAAAAAAAAAATGAATAAACATAAAAAACCGAATAACTTACCCAAAGTGGTGTCACTATTTTAGTAACGAGTAAATAATTATGGCACTACGGTAAAAAGTGTGGGTCGATGAAATTCTCTTTCAGATTTAACTTGGGGATTGACCTAAAAGCTATAAGGTTTCCGAAAACCTTATAGCTTTGATAGCCGGGCTTTATGCTTACCCATACTTTTCACCGTAGTGCCATAATTAAACAATTTTCAATAAAAATTGGGCATGTTTAGAATTGCAGTTGACACTTTTATCCTCAAATTAAAACAATGTAAAATGTAAAATAATAAATGTAAAATGTAAAAGTTATAGGACGCGAGTGGACGCAAAGTGTTTCTATTTTATTGATTTTTAATTTTTTAAACAATAAAAAAAACAAAAATGTATTGTACACGTACTACATCCCAATAGTTATCGGATTGGCATCAGGTTTAGTATTTTTTAATAAATAAAATAATGATAATTAATCACTTACAAAGAAATTGAAAAAGAAAGCATGATATATCTCCCCCTCCAAAGGGGGAGATTAATTCCCGTTCTAATTTCAATATTTTTTGTAAATCATTGTTAATTAAGTAAATACAAGTTAAATATATTTAAACCTGACGTATATCCGATAGCTATCGGGATTTACATTTTAAATTTGATATTTTACGGCTACCCGTCTAAGTTTGCTTGCGGGATTACTACTCGTCCTGACGAAGATTTTGTGAAATGTAGCGATTTGTCTCATAAAATATTCGCACTGCATAAAGTGATTCGTCTGACGAGTATTCGCTTTGGGCAAAGTTAGACGGGTAGCCTATTTTACATTTTACACTGTCATTTCTGTTAAATTTTTTCGAGTTCAAATTAGTATTAATTATCAATAAATAATGTATGATTTTTTATCAATGTCTTCGCCAAATTGAGAATTGAGAATGTACAATTGATAACTAATCTTATTTTATAATTTGTAATTATTTAATTTTAAGTTTTTTATGAAATAAAAAATAAATTAATTATCAACTCTCAATTATCAATTTTCAATTTGGCGAACATATTG
>CALHBW010000419.1 GCA_937930625.1 uncultured Saprospiraceae bacterium
GTTAATTTAAAATTCGTAAAATATTGATAATCAAGAATATTAGTGGGTACAAAACGAATCGCACCCCAATGTACTTGACAGCTAAAGCAGTCATTACGGAGTTCGCGGTCAGCCTGTTTTGCCTTCGCTGCCAAAGCACCAAAAAACCAAAGTACAGACGCGATTTTTTTTATTTTTATGGAAAAAAACGGCTCATCTAGGAATTTGGTGGAAAGCCCACTCGTCGGACATTTTCAAAATGTCAGACGACTTACGCTCATCCTCCAATTTCAATGCAAGACGATTTACAAAATCGTTTTACGTTCCACTAAATTCCTAGATGAGCCGAAATTTTGATTCTTTATTGTCCATTTTCAGCAAAATTTACAAACCAAAAAACAACACGGACTTTGTCAGGCTCATTATACTTAGAAAACCATTCTTCATTTAGATAAAAATCATTATCGTCTTCATTAGATGCTATAATTTCCTCTACGGTCATCCAGCTTTTTCCAAATACATCTTCTTTTTTCCAACGGTAATTAAAATATTCCAGTAATTCGGGAGAAATATCGGTAGGCAGTCCGCGTTTGCCGGAGGCTTGGATGATGCTTTCGCGTGTGGATTCGTTGCCGGGTAAATAACGGGATTGGGGGATGTACTCAGGCTCGTTTTCACTGTGGTACTTGCGATGCCGAAAAACAGGATTTTTGATAAGCGTCTCTGCCAATGACCAAAAATCATTGATGCATATCTCGACATATAGGTATCCTCGCGTTTTCATTCCGCTGTTTTAGCGCGATTTGTGTGTTATTATTTGTTTCGTGTTAAAGGTAGTTAAAAATCGTTTTATCACATAAAAAAGCCGTTCCGAAATCAATCGGAACGGCTTTTCTATTTATCACTTAACGCGATATATTGCTTATTTTGGTATTATTTATTTTGCAATCACCATACGTTTACTATCAACTATCATTACCATTGAACAAATAATGAACAAACCCCACATACCTCCTGCTACACAGACTGAACGCGAACCGATACAAGTATTTTCAATTGCCATGTGTGAGATAATTTAGTTATAAGTTAGACATTCTATAAACTCAGTTTATTTTACATGGTTCTTAAAAATTGCCTGTGTAGCGTTCACGGTCAGCCTGTGTAGATTTTTAATTTTGTGGGCAACCTCCAATTTCTCCCGAAAAGCTCGCGCCCGGCTGTACTGTAAAGCCTTTATCCAACTTAATCGTTTGTCCGGCTTTGAATTGTACATGATCACCTGCGGGAATGGTCGCATCGGCATCAAGCTCAATGTTTGCATTATACTGACCGTCAGGTGCAACACCGCTTGGGGCAAGGTAATCGGGGCAGGTGCTGCCACAGAGTAAGCTACCATTGGCATCGTATATCGGAGGCTGTCCGTTAATTTGAATGGGAACGATAGTGCTAAGACCTGCTGCGTCGCTGACTGTAACTGTATATGTGCCTGATGACAGATTGGCAATATTTTCCGTTGTTGCGCCTGTACTCCATTGATAAGTATAATTTCCGGCTGTATCGGGTGTACCGCCTGTCACCTGTGCCGTAGCCGAACCAAGTGTATTACAACCTTCATGTGTGGCAGAGACATTGACAGAGAGATTGGCGAATACCGAGCCACCGCCCGTAAATGCACCGTAGAAAGTCGCGTCATTTATCGCAGTCAATTCCCCATTGGCGGACATCATGCGTCCATTGACAGTATGTATGCTGAAAGGTTCGCCTGTCGTCACATTTTGTGTCACTACTATAACACTTGCTATTGCATCGTCTATGATTTGGTTGTTTTGGTCGGTGCGGGTGAGGGCGAGGTCGAGACGGTTTTGGGTACTGAGATAGATGTCGATATGCTCATCGGGCATCAGGGATGAATTGCTGACATCGACGCTGACGCTGTTCACAGGCAAGTCGTCAAAATCAATGCTGCACGCCAAGCCATGCGTACTCACCGGCACACCCGATGGAGATTCTGCATACAACTCGTAGGTATTGGTAACGGTACTGCCGCTTGGTACGCTGCTGACGAGTTCGAGGCGGTACTGTACGGCTCCGGTGCTGTATGCGAGTGGGGCGAAGTTGTGGGTATTGCCGTAGTTTTGGATGAGGGCATTGAGGTCATTGGTGTTGACCGTGCCGTCACCGTCGCCGTCTTGGTGCTTGGAGTTGATGCCATTGACGGATAATGCCCAGTCAGGACAGTCTTGGGCAAGCCACGCGAAGGAGGCATTGGGGCGAGGAGGTCCCGTAAAACCCTCTGCCATTCCCCAGTAGAGCAAGTCTTGAATGTCAGCGATACCGTCATTATTGAAGTCGCCGGGCCAGACTGGTTCGGGAGTGGAACCATCGCAACTGCCTGCACCGTTTAGGCAGAAGTCTTCCCAGGTAGTCTCAAGGTTGTTACCGTCGGAAATGAAGCTGTACTCCAGTTGACTACACAAGTTTGATAAATTTGAATCATAACAGCCACTGAGTTGATTATACCGCAAATCCAAAAAGTTCAAATTAGTTAAACTGCCTAATTCCGGTGGAATACTGCCACTTAACTGATTATATCTCAAATTCAAATAGGTTAAATTAGTTAAATTGCCTAATTCCGGTGGAATACCACCACTTAGTGGATTACTATCCAAGCTCAAACCTGTCAATTGACTTAAATTGCCTAATTCCGGTGGGATGTTACCCGTAAGTAAACATTCCCCTAAATTCAAATTTGTCAAATTAGTTAAATTGCCTAATTCCGGTGGAATACTACCTCCCAGTGGATTGCTCCGCAAACTCAAAACTCTCAACTGACTTAAATTGCCTAATTCCGAGGGAATACCACCAGTAAGTGCGTAAATTTGCGCCAAATCCAAAACTTCCAAATTACTTAAATTGCCTAATTCTAAAGGAATAGTACCATGTAACTGAGTTACTGCTAAACTCAAATATGTCAAATCACTTAAATCACCGAATTCTAAAGGAATCGTACCAGTAAGTTCATTATGAGCTAAATTCAATAATGTCAAGTTACTTAACTGACTTAATTCTATAGGAATGTTACCACTTAACTGATTTGCTACTAAGTTTAAATAAGTTAAATTACTTAAATTGCCTAACTCTGTGGGAATACTACCACTTAACTGATTTGTTCCCAAATCTAAATAGGTTAGATTGGCTAAGTTGCTTAATTCGAGAGGAATACTGCCGCTTAGTTGATTGTAGTAAGATAAATCCAAATGTGTTAAATTGCTTAAATTACCTAACTCCGGTGGGATGCTACCGCTTAGTTGATTATCAGCCAAATTCAAATAAGTTAGATTAGTTAAGTTACCTAATTCTGTGGGGACATTGCCACTTAGTTGGTTTCCCGCCAAATGCAAATAGGTCAAATTACTCAAATTGCCTAACTCCGGAGGAATATTGCCGTTAAGCCCATAGAATAATTTCAGACTTGTCACACATCCATTTTCATTTAAGGTGACTCCAATCCAATTATTCATTGGCTGGTTTAAATCCCAAGGTTGCCACCAATTCGCCCCATTCGTAGAATTATACAAAGCCACAAGAGCCAGTGAGTCACTTTGTCTATTACAAGTGCCAGAAGGAGGCGGTGGAGGAGGCGGTGGGTCACAAGTTCCCAAGCCTACAGCACACCAAGCCGCCGTCACCTGCGCCACTTCATCAGAGCCTGCGCCATACAAGTCTGTAGCTGCCTGTATCGCGCCTACACGTGCGTCTGCGTATTGGGAATTTTGACTTAAATATACAGTGAGGTTACGATATGCGATGGCAGCGGCTTTGGTCATGCCGATGGGATTGATGGTATATGCGTTTCCGTTGTCATTAATGCCGCTGCCACCTTCGGAGAGCAAGTAAAACCAAAAGTTCTGCACGCCGCTATTGAAGTGTACGCCGCCATTATCGCCGGAACCTGTAAACCAAAAATCACCGAGATAGGTGTCCGGTTGTTGGGTGAGGGCGGTGGGGTCATTAGGGTTGCTCATATTGCGGAGCGTGGTTTTGCCGGGTCTTACGGTGAACTCTGCGCCCATGAGCCAGTCGTTGCTGCCGCGCATATAGTTTTCTGCGACTTCGCCGAAGATGTCCGAAAAAGACTCATTGAGTGCGCCCGATTCGTAGCTGTAAATCAGGTCGGCAGAAAAATCCGTTACGCCGTGCATCATTTCGTGTGCTACCACATCGGGTGCGGTGAGTGCGCTGAAGGTATTGTTGTCGCCGTCACCGTAGGTCATCCACGAGCCGTTCCAGAAGGCATTATTATAGTTGGTGCCGAAGTGAATCCAACTGTACAAAGTCATGCCATTGTCGTCAAGGCTGTTTCTGCCATGTGTATTGAGGAAATACTCATAGGTTTTTTCGGTTGCCCAGTGGACTTCATTGGCGGTGGGGTCGCCTTCAAAAAAGCCGTCGGGGTCGGTAAAGGGAATCTGCGGATTGCCGTTGGTGTTATTGGCATTGAAGACTTGCATACCGCCGCCGATGTTGTTTTTGAGGGTATGCGTGCCGCCTGCCTGACAAGCGGTATGGCTTCGATTGCCGGAGTAATTGGTCGTACCGGAAGCGGGCGTGTCGGTGCAGTCGTGGATTTTTTCGAGGGTTTTCAAGACCGTGCCGTTCATCGCATCCACATAGACGACTTGGCGCGTGAGGGGTTCGACGGCATAGATGTCGAATTTGTAGGCAAGGCGGTGATTGGCGGCTTTCTGTTTGAATTCGGGGTCAAGTATCACCAATTCGCCCGATGGGTAAAAGGTCGCATCTGTGCGCTTTTTGACTTGCTTGAGGCTTTGCTCGTGCCTGGGGTCGTCCCATGCGTATAGCGTGGCGTTGATGTGCGTGAGTGCAGCCTGCAATGCGCTTGCTTCACTTAGCGCAGGGCTGGTCGAGAGGTCGAGGTCGTGGACGAGTTTGCCGTTGGCGTGTTGTACTCGGTTGTTTTTTTCGTGCATGAGGTAAATCGCGCCTTCTACCGGAATGCCTTTATAGGTTTGTTGGTAGCGATAATGGCGGTAGCCGAGTGCGTCGTCCTGAGTAGAGAAAAGTGTTAGTTCGTCGTCGGTGTCGAGGTACAGGGTGGCTTTGTTGGTCGCCAAGTCTGCGGCGGGGACTTGGTCGGCGGCTTTTAGGTTGAGCCAGTTGGTGGTTTTTGTTTTGTCTTTTGTGGGTGGGTGGCCTTGGGCGTGTAGTTGTCCGAATAGGAGGACGCATACTAAGGTTTGGATTACAAATTTCATGGTTAACGGTTTGGTGGAAAAATGTTTTACTTGCACTGTACCGACGACTTTACAGGTTGACCGGAAACTTCGTAATGACTGCTTTACAGGGTGGATGGGAACTCCGTAATGACTGCTTTAGCTGTCAAGTATATTATTATTTTAATTTGTAAAAATTTTAAAAACAATAATTTATAAGTATGTTTTTCATTTTACTTGACAGCTAAAGCAGTCATTACAGTATTCGCGGTCAGCCTGTAAAGTCGTCGGTACGGGTGCATTGCATTACAAATGTAAAGGGTATTTTTTATATATTTGTACACTAAATTAGGGCTAAGTCCTAAAATATTTTTAATTTTGCTTTTATAAAAAACTGATAAACAAATATTTATGGCATCTAAAAAGAAATTAGAATCTGAAAAGGTATATGATTTTTTGTGTGTAGAATTATTAAGAAAATTTACAGCGAGAGAATTGGAAGAACTAACATATTTTGTGAATTGTCAATATTTTAATTGGGATAAATATGTTATTAAGTTATTGAAAAATATACAATTACATGTTTTAAATAAAAATAATTTCACACAAAAAGTGTATTGTAATGTATATGAAAAAGTGTTTTCAGAGAAGGTCGTGGGAGAGGATTTAGATGGGGTGCAAAAGAAACGTTTTAATAATAAATTGAATTTGTTGTTGAGTTTGGTGAAGCAATTTTTGACGATAGAAGCACTTAATGAAAATAAGGCGTATAGTAGTGATTTATTATTGCAAAAAATATTAGAAAAACGTCAATATAATTTATTTAATCGTCATATTAATAAGGATAAAAAAAATCTCGACGCTCAACCATACAAAGATTTTGCCTACCATCAGCAGCAACAGTTTGTCGAAGAAAATAGGCTCAATTATCTGCATCGAAGCGGTGAATTGTTGAATAAGGATAATCTAAATGAATTGATGTATCAGACTGATATTCAGTATTTTTTGAAGAAATTAAGTTTGTTGACTACCGTACTTTCTTTACAAAATATCACTTCACGCAGGTATGATACGACTTCGATTGATTTGATGCTTTCGATGTTAGATTCACCTCAATATAGTTCACATCCTTTGATTCAAATTTATCGGGCAACGATTGATTTGATGCGGCAGGCTTCTGAAAAAAATTATCGCCAACTACTCACAACACTTGATGATAATGAGACAGCTATTCCGAAAAGTGATTTGAATGGCTTTTATGTGGCAGCGACTAATTTTTGCGCCCAACAAATTCTGGAAGGAAAGTTTGGTTATCAGGAATTATTTGATTTGTATCGAATAATGGATGAGAAGGATTTGCTGATTGAGGAGGATTTTATTCCGGTCGGTAAATTCAAAAATACTATTACAGCGGGCTGTCGTGTTGGTGAGTTTGAATGGGCAAGTACATTGACAGAAAAGTACAAAGATGCCGTCAAAGAACCGATTCGTGAAAGTGTGTATCATTTTAATATGGGCGCGATTGCTTTTTATCAAGATGATTATAAAACGGCTTTGCATCACTTAGTCAGAGTGGATAGTATCAACTTGACGTATGATAATGATTGTCGGGTGATGCTCGTCAAATCCTACTACGAAACCGACCAAGAATACGACGAGCGCACGCTACAAATTTTCCGCTCCACAGAGAAGTATTTTAATGAAAATCAACAACTTACACTTAGGAATAAGAATGCCTACAAAAATTTCATTCGCAGCCTTATCAATATTTATCGCGTTCGTCATCGGGCGACTAAGATGACATTGGAAAACATCAAAAAGAAATTGGAAGGGCAGGAGGTGAATAGTGATAAGAAGTGGTTGATGGAGAAGATAGCGGAGTTGGGTTAGTCGGCGGGTGTAGTCGGCAGACGAAGGTTTTGTGTAATATTTTGGTTTGTTTTTATGAAATGGTCGCTTCGGGTAAAGGGATTCGTCTGACGACAGTTTATAATGAAAATGAAAAAGCCGTTCCGAAATCAATCGGAACGGCTTTGTAAATTTATCACTTAATGTGATGTATCATATGCTTACTTCACTTTTACGAAAGGAACTGGTTGAGTAAACCAACCATTTTCACCTTGAATAGTGATGTAGTAAGTTGCTTGCGGTAAAGCATTGACGTCAAGGTTGATGACATTTGAACCGAAGAAGACTTCAGTAGCTTGTGTCATAACTGTTCTACCAAGATTGTCTGTAACGATAACTTTAGAAGTTTCGTTGTCAACGTTGCTGTTTACGTTAATGCTCAATGTATTTCTCACCGGATTCGGGAAGATGTCTGAAACAGATACACCCGAAGCACAGTCAGCATCTACCAATACAACGTGAGAGTATTCAGATGAACCGTCAAAATCAACTATGTGTAAACGATAGTAGTTATTAGCGGTCAATTGCTCGTCGATGTATGTGTAAGTTTGCTCTACTTGAGACTCACCTGCTGCATCTACTCTGCCTAATGCAACGAAATCAGTACCATTAGCACTTTGCTCAACGCTGAAGTGGCTAACGTTGGTTTCGGTAGCTGTTACCCATGTGAGTACTACTTTACAATCGTCTTCTATACCTTTGAATGATTCTAACTCTACAGGAAGGTCAATCGACCAATAACCGAAATCATACGATGCAATTGGGTTTTCAGCAGTCGGATTTGTATTATCAGTTAAAAGGTCGGTAAAACCTTGCATAGCCGTAGCAACTACACCAGTGTGATCGTCTGAATCTAAAAGGTCGTCACCACCTTGATCTACTGGTGATTCAACATCCAAGTTAAGGCCAGAAGGACCAGGCAAAGGTATATCTGAAGCCGCAGGAGCTTTGATTGTATATACAGGCAGACCACTTCCCGGTGCACCACTCGTCGCATAATCCTCATCTAGAAGTAAGTTGTCGAAGCTGTAATTACCATCAGCGTCAGTAATACTTACAAGTGTGACCATCTGCCCATCAGGGTACATAATCATCAATGTAATTGGAATACCAGGAATACCCAATTCACCCGGATCTTGAACACCGTTTCTATTAGTAGGAGTACCACTGGCAATCCCAAAAATGAAATCTTCCCATACACGGTTACCAAGAGCAGCAGGTTCTACATAGTACCCAAAGTCAGCAGTCAAGTTGTTCACCGGATTGCCACCACCAAGTGTGATAGCGTATGTATCCACCTGGCTATTGTCATTAGTATTTGGCGCGCCGAGGCTGTGCCAGTAACCTTCTAGTACATTAGCTTCGTCAGTTACATCAACAACGTAGCTAACTCCTGCACCGTTGTCGGTTGGCAAGTTCGGGAACAAGTAGTTACCGTTAGCATCTGTTACAGTACTCGCAACAAGTGGCTCACCTGCATCAACAACACCATTACCATTGGTATCTTCATACAAGTCGATAGTAACACCTTCGATACCCGGCTCATCGTCGTCAGTACCTTGTACACCGTCAGGTCCAAAAGGTCCGTCATTGACACCATCAGCATTTTCATCTAACCATACTAAGTTACCGATACTTCCTGCAGAACCCGGAGTAGGCTCATAACCGAAGTCTTGAGTCAAATCGATACCATCAGGATCGCTGCTCAAATCAGAAGTAGAAGTATTGTCAAGTGTACCGTCAGGATCTACCGTTGGTACAATACCGTCCGGCAATGTACTCGGGTCAACTGTTACACTATAAGTTTCAGTTGGGTCTAATCCCGGGAAGTAGTAATTACCGTTTTCGTCAGTTACAGTAGAAGCAATGACAGTACCATTACCATCGTGTAAGTCAACTGTAACACCTTCGATTCCTTCTCCCGGATCAGGTAATCCATCGCTATTATAATCTAAGAATACTGTATCACCAATAAGACCTTCACCCGGATCTTGTCCCGGAGGCGTGTAACCGAAGTCTTGGTCTAAGTTGTCAGCAGGTAATCCCGGTACAGAAGACATGTCGTCGTTTCCGCCATCAGGATCGCCACTGTTTACTAAGTCACCCAATACATTGTCTGTATCAGTAACAACTACTGTGTATGGCTCATCCGGTAATCCAGGGAATAAGTACTCACCATTTTCGTCAGTAGTGGTCGTAGCGATAGGATCGCCATTTTCATCCAAGAGTGCAACTGTAACGCCCGGTATGCCCGGCTCACCTGCATCTTGTGTACCATTTGCATTAGGATCGAAGTAAACTGTATCACCTAGGTCGTTTCCGGCAGGATCATTATACCCGAAATCTTCTAATAAGAAAACATCACCCGGAGCAAGTACTACAGATTCTCCCATGTTATCAGGATCCGTAGCCGGCGCACCATAGTCATCAGGATCACCCGTTTGAGTCAAACCGGCAAGTGGAGCAGAACCATCATCAACTACGATAGAGTAAGCACCCGCAGGTAAGTTGTAGAATATGTAAGAACCATCTGGCTCAGTAACCGTAGTACCACCCGGTACACCATTTTGGTCAAGAGCTGCTGTAACGAGATCGTCTTTCATACCGTCACCATCTGCATCTTCAAATACAGAAACTGTAACTCCACCAATACCTGCTTCACCCGGATCTTGTACACCGTCGCTATCAGCATCTAACCATACACGGTCACCGATAGCAGCTGTACCTGTATTGCCATTAGGATCTTCCCATACATAGCCGAAGTCACCTGTCAGATTTTCTTCACCGGGACCAATTGTAATAGAGTAGTTGTTGGTTTGGTTACCGAAGTCTTGTCCGGGAAGAACAGGATTAGTCGATTGTCTCATACCGGAAGGCAGTGTTGTTTCATCTACAACAACATCATATTTACCGGGAGGCAGCTCATCGAATAAGTAACCACCATCTGAATCAGTAGTTGTAGTCAAAACTGCTCCTGTAGTAGGATCAGTTGCTGTAACAGTAACACCAGCAATACCCGGCTCACCTGTATCTTGCAGACCGTCACCATTTTCATCTATCCATACCAAGTTACCAATTGCACCTAATCTTCCGGTGAAACCGAAGTCAAAAGTCAAATGCGTAGGTTCATCGTTTGGATCTGCTTGTGGCATAGTATCAGTGAAACCCTGCATAGCGACACCTTGCGTACCGGCAGGATCTTCTGAATCTTCTGAATCATTTCCATCAGCATTCACATCAATGATGGTAGGTATTTTACCAGTAGGTGTTTCAACTGAAAGCTCGTAGTATGGCTCATCACCACCTCCTGCACCGGGAGTAGCATAAGTACCCATACCGTCAAAGTCTTCATCGAACAATAAGTTCTCAAAAATATAGTGTCCGGTAGCATCTGTAGTGGTTGTTAATGTAGCTGTAGAACCGTCAGGATAAGTAACTTCTAAAGTAACAACAGCATCCTCGATTGGCATTTCACCCGCATCTTGAATACCGTCACCATTTGTATCCATCCATACGTAGTTACCCAATACTGCAGGCTCAATATAATAACCGAAGTCAGCAGTAAGGTTATCAACTGGATTTCCACCACCAAGCGTGATCGCATAAGGATCAGTCTGGCTATTATCATTGGTATTTGGCGCGCCTAAGCTGTGCCAGTAACCTTCTAATACATTGGCTTCATCAGTAACATCGACAATGTAGCTGACACCATTACCATTATCAGTTGGTAGATTCGGGAACAAGTAGTTACCACTAGCATCTGTTACTGTGCTGGCTACGAGTGGTTCACCCGGATCTACAACACCATTATCATTCGTATCTTCATATAAATCAACAGTAACACCTTCAATACCCGGCTCGTCGTCGTCAGTACCCGGTGTACCATCCGCACCATTTGGTCCGTCATTGACACCATCTACATCAGTATCTAACCATACTAAGTTACCAATGCTACCTTCAGAACCCGGAGTTGGTTCGTAACCGTAATCTAAAGTCAAATCAATACCGTCAGCATCTTGCGACAAATCGGTAGTAGAGGTATTGTCAAGTGTACCGTCAGGATCTACTGTTGGTACAATACCTGCAGGAAGTGTCGTTGGGTCAACCGTTGTGCTGTAAATAGCAGTCGGGTCTAATCCCGGGAAGTAGTAATTACCGTTTTCGTCAGTTACAGTAGAAGCGATTACATTACCATCACCATCATGTAAGTCAACAGTAACACCTTCGATTCCTTCTCCCGGATCTGGTACACCATTGCTATTATAATCTAAGAATACTGTATCACCAACAAGACCTTCGCCCGGATCCTGGCTGGCAGGCGTATAACCGAAGTCTTGGTCTAAGTTGTCAGCAGGTAATCCCGGTACAGAAGACATTTCGTCGTTTCCGCCATCAGGGTCGCCACTATTTACCAAGTCACCCAATACATTATCTGTATCAGTAACAACTACAGTATATGGCTCATCCGGTAAACCCGGGAATAAGTACTCACCATTTTCGTCAGTTGTGGTCGTAGCGATAGGATTGCCATTCTGGTCTAAGAGTGCAACTGTAACGCCCGGTATGCCCGGCTCACCTGCATCTTGTGTACCATTTGCATTAGGATCGAAGTAAACTGTATCACCTATATCATTTGCAGCAGGATCATTATATCCGAAATCTTCTAATAAGAAAACATCACCCGGAGCGAGTAATACAGATTCACCTGCATTGTCAGGATTGGTAGCCACCATGCCGTAATCATCAGGATCACCTGTTTGAGTCAAACCTGAAAGTGGTGCAGAATTAGGATCCACTACAATAGCGTAAGCACCAGCAGGCAAATTGTAGAATATATAAGAACCATCCGGCTCAGTAACAGTAGTACCTGTACCTGTGTTACCGTTTTGGTCAATAGCACCTGTGAATGGTGTATCTTTGATACCGTCACCGTCAGAATCAATAAGTACAGAAACTGTAACACCGCCAATACCTGCTTCACCCGGATCTTGTACACCGTCGCTGTTAGCATCATACCATACACGGTCACCGATAGCAGCTGTACCTTGATTGCCATTTGGATCTTCCCAAATGTAACCGAAGTCACCTGTCATATTTTCTTCACCATCGCCAAGTGTAATAGAGTAACCATTACCTGCTTGAGTTTGGTTACCGAAGTCAGCACCCGGAAGTGTAGGATTGGTTGTTTGACTAAGACCTGAAGGTAAAGTAGAAGCATCTACAAGTACATCATATTTTTTACTTCCTCCTTCAAGTCCATCAAATAAATAACCACCATCAGCATCAGTTACAGTTGTTAGTACTGTTCCTGAGGCAGCATTGGTTAATGTAACCGTAACACCCGCGATACCCGGCTCACCTGCATCTTGAATACCATCAGCGTTTTCATCTATCCATACCAAGTTACCAATTGCGGCACAAGGTCCTTCTTCAATACAGTAAGTTTCTACGATGCTATCTCCATTTGCATCAAAAATAGTTACGTTGTAACATCCCGGAGGAAGTGTTTCAGTTGGTCCGTAATCACAAGTTGGCGGGAAGTTAATAGAGTAAGAACCACCTTCGGAACCTACAACGCCCGGTCCGGCAACATCATCGTAAAAAATGAGTTCGATTTCATCAACACAAGAAGTGAAATTGAAGTCAATACCACCATCAGCAGTATTATTAAGTCCCGTATCTGTAATAGACTCAAATTGATTACCACCTACAAAAGCAACATTTGTACCTGTAAGCGTAAAGTCAGCAGCAGTTAATGGAATTGTAACTCCATTCAATTTAGCATTAACAATAGCAACATCATTATTATCAATATCATTGAAGAACATATTCAAATCACAAACAGGCTTGCTGAATGTGATGGTACGAATCATATTTGCACCACCAATACCACCGGCAATTTGATCGTGGTCAACACCCGTACGAAGTGCAAAAGTTCCATTCAATTGAGTATCATTAATGATTTCTTCATCGATAGAAGCACCACCATTGAATACTACATTATTAACAGTCATTACCGCACCTTGAATAACATAAGGTGCACCGTTGATAGCATTTTCAACAATACTATTGTCCACACCACCGGGAACAGGGTTGGCACCTACACCATTAAGCGGTTCAAAACTTGCCCAGTCTCTGTCTGTACATGGGTCTGGAAGTGGAAGTGGATTGCCTGAAGCATCTTCCCATCCGAAAGTATAAGGAGCTACACCAAAAGAAGGAGAAACATTGATAGTACCTTCAGTATCACCACAAGGAATAGTTATCTGTGTAGGAGGATTACAACCTACAGCAGGATCTACTACAAAGGTTTCATTAGCTGTAGCACCGTTAGCATCTGTTACTACAACAGTGTATACACCTGCTTCGATACAAGCCAAGTCTTCACGACATTGTCCGGGGAAGTTCACAGTATAAGAACCACCTTCTGAACCTGCAACACCCGGTCCGGAAACATCATCATAAAAGATAATTTCGATTTCATCAATTGGTCCCGTAAACACGAAATCAATACCACCTGTTGTGGTTGGTCCAAGTTGTTGGTCAACCAAAGAGGTAAACATATTGGGTGAGGTATTACCGCGCGCATCAACTTGTGTCAAGCTTACTTGAGCAGGATCTACAATCGTGTACTGGTCAGCCGTAAGCGTTTGTGTTACTCCATTCAACTTAGGGTTAACAATTACAACGTCATTGTTATCAAGGTCATTGAAAAACATACGCAAATTGGAAACCGGTGGATCGAAAGTAAATGTACGAATCATATTCGCAGCATTTGGCCCACCTATAATCTGTGGGTGATCAACACCTGTACGCAGTCCAATAATACTTGTTTCCTGACTGTTATTGATGATTTCCTCATCAATATCAGCACCACCGTTAAATGAAGCGTCATTGACAGTCAATGCAGAACCCTGAATGATGTAATTACGGGTAGCAATAGCATCCTCAACTACGGTATTATCCACACCGCCCAAGTCAAGGCTACCCACACCGTCCAATTCGTCGAAGGCAGGTTCTTCACATGTAGGTAGGTCAACACCATTGAATGACCATTGAATATCATATGGCTCTGCACCACCTGTAATAGTCAGGTCGATAGCACCATCAGCATCCGGCGGACATGGTGCCGGATCGCAAGATACATCCTCAACCGTAGCTGATAATGTAATTTGTGCATACGTATCGGTTGTAAAACCGACGCACATACACAGCATCAACAAAGCTCCAATGAACTTCTGATGCCACGAAGAAGGTGACTGCACACCTCTAAAACGTGTAAAGATTAGATTTCTCATGATTGAATTTAGTTGTTTAAAAATTTCGATTCTTAGGTAGATAACGTAATGAAATATATTAATAGATTGTTACATGTTTAATATGGGTGAATACAATTTGGATAATTATCGGATCAGTGCAATTCAGAAGTGCGTAGGATATGAGAGAGATTCATTCTGTACCATTTAAGTGTGACAGAATAATTTAACCTGAAATCGTTTTCTCATAGTACTTAGTCTGATTTTATTACAATTTCGTTGCAAGCCATTAGCAATTTTGTGGAAAAAATATTTTTTTATATAAAAAAAAGAACTTTCAGCCTAAAAAATATATGTGCTTACAAAAGTGTTGTGTCAAGTAAGCACATCGTCATACATTCGAAGTACCCGGATTTTTTTGTCAAAGAAGCCGATAATAACGACTTTTGAAAGTACATCCTCAATACAAACCGTATAGTGTTAAAACATTATTTAGCGAATATAGTAAGGATTACTTAATATTCTAATATAAAAGGAGTAAAATTCAGCCCAAGTATAAGTTTTAGTGTAAATGTTTGAATTTTACTATCTTTAGATGCAGGATATTTTTTACGTCACTCTTATCCGCATAATATAGTACATTTTTTTGCCATGCAACAAGATAATAATATTACTTTTATATGGATAATACAGATTTGCACGACAAATAAACATTAAATAGTATAACTCTAAAAATACTACTTCATAAAGTATTTAATACGGCTAAATTTATACAGACAGGCATAGAAAAGTAACTATCCCCTTGCTAAATACCCGCAAGACATATTCATTCCAATTCGTTTTTATTGTAAAATAAATGACAAGATGCAATAACACTTTTAGGAGAGGACGCTTATAAAATATTGCAAATGAAGGACTTGCAGATTTTGGCTTTGTTCCAAAATTTTCCCTTTATAAAAAGAACTAATTGTGGTAGCAGAGAATATGATAAAATGCTTAGTATTGATTCAGGTATGGAGCTTAAAACATATGTTCGCACTTCAACGATAAATAATTTCAGTATATAAGCAAAGATTCTGTGTAAATTAGACGTAAAAAATAAAAAAGTAACGCTGTATCCGAAAATTATGTAGAGATATTTTAATTACGTATAAGGAAATCGTTTTTATAAAAACACCTCTATAATGGTTTCTAAAACAATTTCTCAAAATATCGTCTCATTATACAATCTCTATGTTCGCATGTTTTATTTTTTCAACAAAAAACAAAAGAAAAAGACATTTTTTATTCGAAAAAACAACCAATACCAACCATAATCAATTGTGAATTTATTCTACATTTTTTTCTGCCAAACATTTTAAATAACGAAGAGAAACAGCGTTTGCATAAATATAAAAATTATGTTTAAAATTTACCTTCTCCGATTATTGATTAATGACGGTCAAAAAATCAACTTTTCTTTTCTTTTCATCATAAAACATAAAGCAACACAACACTTTCTTGCCATAAAGAGTGACATGCAAAGTGCGACATTTTAGTTAATTATCTCTTCGTCAGCAGTTCTAAAAAATGAAAATACAGAATCCCCATATCGGCGAGAAGCGTCAAAATTAGGGTGTGCCTCAAAATTATTCTGAACACCATGTTCCATTACAAAGCATCCTTCATTCGACAAAAGTTCATGTTCAAAAATCAAATCGGGAAGCGTCTCAATCTTGGGAAGTGCGTAAGGCGGGTCTGCAAAAATGAAGTTATAAGTCGTTTCAGCGTTTTTTATAAACTTAAACACATCGCTCTTCACAATGACCAATTCATCATCAAGTCTTAATTCTTTGGCTGTCTCCTTTACAAACTTCACACAGCCATAAAATTTATCCACACAAGTCACATCCACACACCCGCGCGATAGACATTCATAAGCGATATTGCCCGTACCACAAAACAGGTCCAAGACCTTCATCTCCTCAAAGTTTACCTGATTGGATAAGATATTAAACAAACCTTCTTTGGCATAATCCGTCGTTGGGCGCGTCCGCCAATTTTTTATCGGTGGATGAAATCGCCTGCCCTTAAATTTACCGCCTATGATTCGCATGAAACGTGCTGATGTGCTGATGTGCTGATGTGCTGATGTGCTGATGTGCTTTACGTACATCAACACGTCAGTACATCAGCACGTCAGCACACAAACACGATAACCAGCCGGAGCTTTATCGTGTTTGAAAATATACTTTGGTGTGTCGAGCAATTCGACGTGTTTGATATATTTTTGGAGGGTAAAATAACTTAATGATTCGGGGCTGATTTCGCCGGAGAGTAGCAAGCGATTTTTTTTCCAATCCAATTCTAGTTGGTTGTATATCAGCCCAATAAAATACATCACATCCTTATCCGAATGTTGAGTAAATGTATTAGCGAATAATAATTTTTGCCCATCAAAAACCACTATCTGAATATATGTGCCGATAAGGTTGGCATATACTGTTTTGCCTTTATTAAATCGTCTGTAAGCCACAATTAAATTAGATAAGGCATGGCTGAATTCCGCCTTTGGAAACTGCGCCTGCAAGGTCTCAAAGATAGTCTGATTGAAAGCATAAACCTGATGTATATCTATGTCAAATAGTTTGTCTTCCAAGACCACATCATCATCGGTCAATACAGCATTATGCTCTAAATAAAATCGAGTACGCGACGCATCATATAAATCTACGGGAATAAGCGTTGTTGTTGGGCTTAATAAAGCAATACGAATATTACGGTAAGGCAAGCGCAACAATCTATCACCTTGAAAAAGATGCTGAAATGCCACCTGCAATTGCAAATAGTTATGCGCCGGAAAATGATGTGTTCGTAGCGCAAGCACCTCCTTATCAGTTTTTACCGCATAAAAAAACCTGTCCATACTGACTAGTAAGGACAGGTCATAGTGATTAGAAAGATGCTCGGCGAAGTCTTTCGCCTTTATGTCGTATATATTTACCAACTTCCCCCTAATGATGGTCTGTTTAAATCCCCAATAGAGATGTAATACCTATCTTCGGTTGGGTCGTCAGGATTGTAGAATTTGTCGTAACTCTTATAGCGTGGATTGGCATACGAACCCATAAAATCTTTATAGGCAGCTTTCACTTTGACCACAGGAACGGTGATACTTTGGTAAACGATTTCTCTGGCTTCTACGTCAAAATCTTTACCCCCACCGTTAGGAATATCTTCCAATCCATCCAATACGATGCCCAGTTTGGCGATAGAATCGCGAGCCGTCACGTAAGATGTTTCGTACATGACCTTCTGCCCTGTCGGGTCGTCCGGATCACCGAATACTTTTACTATTTTGAAAGAATCCGTATTCAATACCTGTTTTAAAGTATCAAAATTGTGAGCATACTTTCCCGTAATATCCATATAGCACTGCTGTGCAGTACGGATGCTTTCAAGTTTTTTCTGTACGGCAACCTCACGCGCATCTTTTATGGATTTAAAATTAATCGGCTCATAAATACTGCGTACCAAAAAATAGCCGAGTACCGCAATCAGCGCAACAAGAAGTAAGTTGATAACAAGTCTCATAGAATATACAAATTTATCTTTTCATGGGTACATTGTTGTATTGTTTTACTGTTTCATGGCTCGATTGTTTTATGGTTTTAATTTTCCGCGAAGCGAAAAAACGTATATCAGCAATACAACCATATAACAATGAAACAATACAACAATGAAACAATGAAACAATGAACTCCATCGCAATATTACTATTTTTTGTTGAAATAATGGAAAGAGAACAACCAATTTTCCAATTAAAAGATGAAAAAGTGTGAGGATTTGGTGGGTGAAACAGGTTGCGGGTTACGAGTTGCGGGTTGCGGGTTGAGGATTATCGCGCTCATATGTACCTGAAAAACTGCGCCATTTCATCCGAATGACGCCATAAATTGCTTCTTTTACGATACCTTTTGACATTTTAGAAACGCCCTCTACCCTATCTGTGAATGTAATGGGTACTTCTTTTATTTTGTAGCCAAGCGAACGGGTTGCAAATTTCATTTCTATCTGAAAAGCGTAGCCGATAAATTTTATTTTATCAAAATCCAATCGCTCCAATGTCTCACGTTTGTAGCAGACGAAACCCGCCGTCGGGTCTTTTACAGGCATCCAAGTAATCATTCGCACATAAAGCGATGCCCCGTAGGAGATGAAAATACGGTCGAAGGGCCAATTCTCCACTTTGCCGCCACGTACATAACGTGAGCCTACGGACATGCCCACTCCCGGCATTTGAGCTGCTTTGTAGAGGCGCACGAGGTCTTTTGGATTGTGCGAAAAATCGGCATCCATCTCAAAAATATACTCATAATTGCGCTCCAATGCCCACTTGAAACCATGTATGTAAGCCGTTCCCAAGCCGAGTTTGCCTGTACGTTCTTCCAAGAAAAGACGATTACGAAATTCCTTACGTAGCATCTGTACGATAGCCGCTGTGCCATCAGGCGAACCATCATCAATGATAAGTACATCGAAGGCTTTATCCAATGAAAAGACCGCGCGGATGATATTTTCCACGTTCTCTTTTTCATTATACGTTGGTATGATTACAAGACTGTCAGACAATTTTTTGATAGTTTTGGATGATTTGTAATTGTTTGAATGTTAAATTGAAAAAGGTTATTTGATTCATATTAACGGAATATAATAACGGAAATTTTACATATCGTTACAAGAATTTTCAACTATTGATAATTTCTAATGCCTACCGTTCCCAAATTTCCGCTTCCCAAGTTGCTACATTACGCTCGGTTTGGGAGAACCCGACGCCAACCAGATAAATCGTTTTTTCCACATTCACATAAGATTGTACATACGCTCTTTTTTTAATTTGTTTGATGGCATTTTCGGCGGGTTTGTCCAATTTAAATTCCATCA
>CALHBW010000420.1 GCA_937930625.1 uncultured Saprospiraceae bacterium
ACCTATCTTGATGGGTATCGTTGGTAAGCAAGTACGCTCACAAGGTTTGAATGCTTCTGGTCTTGCCAGCTTACTCGGTGGTCAAAAAGACTATCTAAAAGCTGCTCTTCCTTCTGGTATGGGCGATGAGCTTGGTCTTGGTAGCTTGCTTGGTGGCGTCAAAGGTGCTGCGGGCAATGTAGCCAATGCCGCTTCAAATGTAGGTGGTAAAGCTACTGCGGCAGCAGGTGCTGGTGCAGCAGCAGCAGCAGGTGCAGCCAAAAAAGGTGGTAGTTTCTTGAGATGGTTGTTGCCATTATTAGCAGTTGTTCTTATCGGTGGTTGGTTATTGAGCCGCATGGGTTGTGCAAATCCTGCCGGTGATATGGCTGACAAAGCTGTTGACACAACTAAAAAAGCAACCACTACTGTTGTAGAAGGTGCTAAAGATGCAGGTGAGGCAGTAGTTGACGGTGCTAAAACCGTTGGTGGTGCAGTTACAGGTTTCGGTTCAAAAGTAGTGAACGGTATCAAATCATTCGAATTACCGGGTGGTGGTAAAGTGAGCTTCAAAGAAGGTACTTTCGGTGACAAATTCACCAGCTTCTTGGGTATCAACTCTACTAAAGTAGGTGAGCGTTTCACTTTCGACAACTTGACATTTGCCACAGGTTCGGCTAATCTTTCTGCTGAGTCACTCAAAGAAGTGGCAGAATGTGCGAAAGTACTCAAAGCCTTCCCTAAAGTACACATCAACATCGAAGGTCACACTGATGCTTCGGGCGATGCTGCGAAAAACCAAACACTTTCTTTGGCTCGCGCAGATGCTGTTAAAAACCAACTGGCGAAATCAGGTATCAGTGCCAACCGTTTGACTACACAAGGTCTTGGTTCAAGCAAGCCTGTCAATGCGGGCAATCCAAGAGCTGCAGAAAACCGTCGTGTAGAAGTTGTTGTAACTAAGAGATAATACGAGTTACGGGTTACGAGTTCACGGGTTACAAAATAACTCGCAACTCGAAACACGCAACCAGAAAAAGAATTTGTTGCTTTTTGATAGATTCGTTTTCATTTTCACGGGCAGAAGTGTTATACACTTCTGCCCGTTTTTTTTGTGAGGCAATGAGAAAATTGTATGTTTGGAGGTGAAGAAAATTTTAATCATACGGTTTAGTTCCATTGGCGATATTGTGCTAACTACACCCGTCGTGCGCTGCCTCAAGCAACAAATGAATGTCGAGCTACATTTTCTCACGAAATCAGCTTATAAAAACATCCTCTCTCCCAATCCATATATCAACAAAATTTGGACAATTGATAAGGAAATCAATGAAGTCATTCGTGATTTAAAAGCCGAAAAATACGACCACATCATCGACCTGCACCACAACCTCCGTACACTCCGCGTCAAGCTCAATTTGGGCGTCCCTGCCACATCATTTCCCAAACTGAATATCGAAAAATGGTTATTGACTAATTTGAAAATCAATCAATTACCCAACATTCATATTGTTGATAGATATTTTGAAACCGCAAAAAAATTAGGTGTAAAAAATGACAACGCAGGATTAGATTATTTCATCCCGCCCAATGAAGAAATTGATACCACCAAATTCGGATTTACTCCAAACGAATATATCGCTTTTGCCATCGGAGCTAAATTTGCAACTAAGCGATTACCCACACATAAAATTGTCGAAATTTGCAAGGTACTCCCCTCCCCTATCGTCCTGCTTGGTAGCAAAGCAGATGCTGCAAATGGAAAATTGATTTCCGAAAAATCCGGCACACACGTATTCAATGCCTGTGGACAATTTTCCTTACACGGCTCAGCATCATGGGTGCAGCAATCGCATTTGCTTATTACACATGATACGGGCTTGATGCACATTGGCGCAGCCTTCAAAAAACGCATTATCAGCATTTGGGGCAATACCGTACCTGCTTTCGGCATGTACCCGTATCAGACTGATTATGAGACAATTGAAGTAGAAAATCTAAAATGCAGACCTTGTTCTAAGATTGGTTATCAGGAATGTCCGAAAGGACATTTTCGGTGCATGGAGGATATTGATATAAAGAAAATTATACTCTAAAACACGTCTGCCATTTGAAAAATCTATCAATACCCCGCATCTTTGAATACCCCGTTTACTAAACTTCAAAAAGTTTAGTAAACGTGAGTAATGCACTGATTTTTAGATGATTACAAAAATATGTTCTCCGCTTACGTTTACCAAACTTGAAAAGTTTAGTAAACGGATTACTTATATTTTTTGTTTTATTTAAAATATTCTTAACTTATAAAATACTATTTTTAAGTAAAATAGAAATGTAGAAATATTTTTTGTTTTAAAAATATCGACATTTAAAAAGATGTGGGGTATCGATAGATTTGAAAAATGTCAGCCGTGTTTTCAGTCCGAAATGAAAGGCATTTCTTTATTTTCCTCGAAGTCAAATTATATAATTTGATTTAACTTTTACCCCTCATTTTGAGTAAAATACACGGCTGACATTTTGCAAATGGCAGACGAGTATTTTACTCAAAATGAGCGATTTAAGCATCTTTATTTTTTTCTAATTTAATTTTCAATCCAATCTCCTCCCCTTTCACCAACATAAATTGATACGCCTCATCATATTCATTCTGAATATCCCCATCAAGAATGGCTTCACGAATTGCATTTTTGATAATACCTACTTCACGCGAAGGCGAAATGCCAAAAGTCTCCATAATCAATTCCCCTGTGATAGGCGGTTGCCAATTACGAAGGCGGTCATTTTCTTCGACTTCGATGAGTTTTTCGCGCACCAGTTCGTAATTACTCAGGTAGCGTTTCACTTTTTTAGGGTTTTTAGAGGTAATATCTGCCTCACACAAAATCATCAAATCATCAATATCGTCACCTGCCTCAAAAAGTAGGCGTCGAATCGCCGAATCCGTGATATTTTCCTTAGTCAATGAAATCGGACGCAAGTGCAGACGCACGAGTTTTTGAACGTACTTCATTTTGGTGTCATTCGGCAGACGGAGTTTGCGAAAGATACGCGGTGTCCACTTTGCACCGAGTGCTTCGTGACCATGAAATGTCCAGCCCACTGCCGGGTCAAAGCGTTGAGTGGGCGGTTTGGCGATATCGTGCATCAATGCCGCCCAACGCAGCCAAATATTATTCGTTTTTTTACAAATATTATCAATGACTTCTAGTGTATGATAAAAATTGTCTTTGTGGCGAACGCCGTTTTTGACTTTTACCCCCTGCAAATTTGCCATTTCAGGAAAAATCAATTCCAACAAACCACTATCAAACAACAACTTAAAACCCACAGAAGGCTTTTCCGACATCAGAATTTTTTCCAATTCCGTCGTGATACGTTCTTGCGAAATAATTTTAATTCTATCCCTGTTCGCCTTGATAGATTTAAAGGTAACAGGGTCGATTTCAAAGTGCAACTGTGAAGCAAAACGTATGGCACGCATCATACGTAGCGGGTCGTCCGAAAAGGTGCGTCCGGGTTCGAGTGGTGTACGAAGAATGCGTCGTTCCAAATCCACCAAACCATTAAAAGGATCTACTATCGTACCGAAATTATATTCATTCAAACTAACCGCTAAAGCATTGATAGTCAAATCTCTGCGATTTTGGTCATCTTCGAGTGTGCCGTCTTCTACTTGAGGTTTGCGGGAGTTTGTGCGATAGGATTCGCGGCGCGCACCGACGAATTCTATTTCCATATCTTTATAGATAAACATGGCTGTACCAAAGCGACTATACACAGTTACCTTCGGTCGTGGAAAGAGGTTGTCTGCAATACGCTCTGCCAACTCAATACCGCTACCTACACATACAATATCCATATCTTTGGAGCGACGCGCGAGTAACCTATCACGTACATAGCCGCCCACCACATATGTAGGGTAGCCGAGTTCCTCAGCAACTTTGCTGACCAATTGGAAAATATCTCGCTCTTCAGGCTTTATATCGAATAACATCGGTAAAGTTCAAGTTCAAGTTCAAGTTCAAATACAAATTTAAACTCAAACTTCGTGATAATCAATAATTCATGCCCTGATATTAAGTAATTGAATTGTACTATGGACTATCAACTACGGACTACGGACTGATTTTTAACAAAAGTACAAAGAAGTCAGCAAGTTAGTTCCTTTCCAGTCACAAAAAAATTAAAGTGCATATTTGTATGCAACATTTTAAACATATTTTGCGTCTCAACAATATAATTACCCACCGCCTACCCCACCTTGGCCCACGTCTCGCAATTTAATATATTTCCATTCCGAGAACCTGTAAACATATCTTGTTTTTCGAGAATGATTGTATATAGAAAAATTATTAACTGATGTTACGCGATAACATCATTCCTAAAACCACTTTATTGTATGAAGTTTTACTTTCAACTATTTTTACTCTCATGCTTACCATATTGGGTTGTGGCACAGACTTATCCCGACCATTTCGGAACGGGGCAATACATAGGTATCAGCGTATCTTCAAGCAATGAAGACGCTGACAATTCTGCCCTTAATTCGGTCAACGGTACGGGCATCACACCTGATTTGGTGGGCGCATCCCGTTTTCTGGCTCAAGCTACGATGGGATATAATTACGAACAAATCGAATATCTAAGTCAAATAGGTATAGACGCTTGGCTTGATGAGCAATTTGATGCGCCAAAGGCATCCTATGCCGAAACCTATCGCATGATTTACGATAGTGCGCTTGCAATCATTCCGGAAATTGATGCAGAAAGGAACGAATACATGAGTTATACCTTCTATGAAATGCTGGTCAAACAACCGGATTTTCTACGACATAAAATTGCTTTTGCCCTAAGTCAAATTCTGGTTATCTCCCCTGCTACCAGCAATTTGGGTGGCAGAGGTTTTGGCAATTCTGACTATTACGATATTTTGTATCAGGGTGCTTTTGGCAATTACCGTGATATGCTGTATGACGTTACGGTTCATATGTCGATGGGTGTCTATTTGAGTGCTTTCCAAAACCGTAAAGCAGATTTTGCACTCGGCACCTATCCTGATGAGAATTATGCGCGAGAAATCATGCAGTTATTCACCATCGGCTTGTTGGAATTGAATAATGACGGCACAGAAAAACTGGACGCCAACGGCAACCTCATCCCCACCTACGACATCAAAGATGTACAAGAATTATCAAAAGTTTTCACGGGTCTTGGCTGCGGTGCTACCGACGATGGCTCCGAGCCGACCTTCCTGAAAAACAGAGGTCAGACTGATTTTACCGTACCCATGACCATGTACGATGCCTACCATGATAAGGGTGAAAAAAAGATGATCGACGGTACGATACTGCCCGCCAATCAAACGGGTTTGCAAGATGTCAATGACGCGATTGATATGTTATTCAATCATCCGAATATCGCGCCTTTTATCAGTATTCGCTTGATTCAGCAATTGGTAAAATCCAACCCCTCACCCGCATATGTCAATCGGGTTGCCAATGCCTTTAATAATAACGGACAAGGAGTTAGAGGTGATTTAAAAGCTGTTGTGAAAGCTATTTTGACCGACCCCGAAGCACGAAATTGTAACCTGATTGACAGCCCTGAAGCCGGAAAACTCCTACAACCCATAGAAAGACTCACCAACCTGTTTTTAGCATTTGATGTTAGTACTCCTTCGGGAAAAATTTGGTTCAGAGACGAAGTGGACATCGGCACAACACTCGAACAATCTTTTTTGGCTGCGCCTTCCGTCTTCAATTTCTTTTCTCCGTTTTATGCTGAAAAAGAATACGTACAACCCAACGATATGGTTTCTCCCGAATTTCAAATTCTCAATGCTACTTCCGGCATTTACTACCTCAATACCATTGAAACTTCTGTCAAAACCCGACCTTTCAAAAATAGAACTGCCATCTCCGATACAGGGCTTTCATTCGCCTACAATCCCGAAGACAACCCCGTATTTGACCTTAGCGATGAGCTAAATATTCTCAATTCGCAAGGGCTTTCGGCACTACTGGACCGACTCAATTTGCTGCTGTGCAGAGGACAATTATCTGCCGAAGCCAAATCTGTTATCCAAAATACCATCACCCAATATCAAACCACCATAGGCAGCTATACCCCCGAAAGAACCGTCCAAGATGCCCTGTATTTCATCATGGTTTCCCCTAATTATGCAATTCTTAAATAACGTCGATAGCCAATAGTCCATAGACGATAGGCAGTCGTAACTATTGCGCCCTATCTATGGACTATCAACTACCGACTACGGACTAAAAAATTATGTCACATTATAATAGAAGAGATTTCCTGAGTACACTTGGTTTAGGCTGCGCTTCTGTCGGAGCTACTACTTTACTTTCAGGTATTACCAATATGGGTTTGCTCAATGCAGCCGCCTCAGCCAATGCCCCCGTTTACACCCAAAACGGTTACAAAGCACTCGTCTGTATCCTCCTTGCGGGCGGCAATGATAGCTACAATATGCTCATTCCGCGTGGTGCATCTGAATATACCGAATATGCCGATGTACGTACCAATCTCAAAATTCCGCAAGAGCAACTCCTCCCCGTCAATCCGCTCAATCCTGATGGTAGACTATACGGTTTACATCCGAATATGCCCAATATCCAAAGCATGTTCAACACCGGAAAACTTGCATTCATTGCCAATGTAGGCGCACTCGTAGCACCAACCACACTGACCACTTTCAATGGTGCCCAAAACCTCCCGCTTGGTTTGTTTTCCCATTCCGACCAAGAAAAACATTGGCAAACCTCTGTACCGCAAGATAGAAATGCACTCGGATGGGGCGGCAGATTGGCAGACATCCTCCACACCAATAACGCCAATCAAAATATCTCCATGAATATCTCTTTAAATGGTATCAATATCTTCCAACGCGGTGACATCATACAATCATATGCCATAGAACCCAGAAATAGTGGCAGTGTTGCCATCACAGGTAGTAGCAATAATGGTTTTTACCAAACCCTCAAACGCCAAACACTCGACAATCTACTGGACATCAACTATCAAAACATACTCGAAAAGGCTTATGCCAATTCAGTAACAGGCTCAAAAGAAAGCTCTTTGGAGTTTAGTACCGCGATTGATAACGGAGTGTCATTTACGACTGTTTTTGGGGAAGATAATCTTTCTCAACGCCTCAATATGGTTGCCAAAACCATCGCCGCACGAGATTTTTTGAACGTCAGTAACCAAACATTTTTCGTACAATTAGGCGGCTTTGACACCCACGATAATTTTATGCTCGAACACGGCGAACTCATGGCAACGCTTGATACTGCCCTCCAATCCTTCTACGATACCCTCGTTGAGTTGGGCGTAGAAAATGACGTGACTACCTTCACCATTTCCGATTTTGCCCGCAAACTCGTCTCCAATGGCAATGGCTCTGACCACGCATGGGGCGGACATGCGCTCGTGATGGGCGGCGCAGTTGGCGGACAAAAAATCTATGGGCAATACCCCAATCTCTATCTCGGCAATTCACTCGATACAGGCGATGGCAGATTGATACCCACCACTTCATGCGACGAGTATTTTGCCGAATTAGCCATGTGGTTTGGGGCTTCCCCTTCTGATTTGAACCAAATTTTGCCAAACATCGGTAATTTCTGGACGCCATCAGCAGGTAGTCAGCCCATTGGTTTTATGGGATAAATGTAGCGCGATTTTCGAATCGTTTTTGTGTCTTTTTTTTGTATTGAAAATTTTTTAATGCAAAAAAAATAAGGGTCTTTGACAATTTTTGCAAATTCAATAAAACTTGTATTTCACGCAGAGTTCGCAGAGAACGCAGAGTGCTAATAATCAATTCTCTGCGACCTCTGCGTTCTCCGCGTGAGACACTATTTGCAAAAAATTGTCAAAGA
>CALHBW010000421.1 GCA_937930625.1 uncultured Saprospiraceae bacterium
TGATTGATTTTGGAGTTAGTGGCTATCTGTCTAAATTTGCTTACGGGATTACTACTCGTCTGACGAAGGTTTTGTGAAATGTAGTGATTTATCTCATAAAATATTCGCACTGAATAAAGTGATTCGTCTGACGAGTATTCGCTTTAGGCACGCAACCTCAGTTAATTGATGTGAATAAATCGAAAATAAAAAGGCTGCTTTCGGGCAGCCTTTTCGTCTGCCGAGTAGTATCCACAAGCAAACTTAGACAAATAGTCTAATTTTATATATTTTTTCTTCATTAAAAACGATTTCAAGTTTTCTCTTTTCAAAATCAGCGAAATTACAGTAATATCATTCAAAATCTTTTAAAGGAATATATTTTACTGACAAAAAACGACTATTTAAATGGTCAAAATCCTTATCTGTCGTAATCAAAGTTAGCCCAAAAACACTCGCCGTAGCTGCAATCCAAATATCATTTTTTCCCATATTTCTGGCAGTAAATTCTCCCCGAATTGATTGGAGCTTTCCTTGACTATAAGCATCAATATCACCATATCTTTCTATCACTTCCCTTACATCAATTCCAAACTCATTAAGATGCTCAACAATTTCGTCTATCTTATTTTTCCTCTTTTCACCAAGTTGAAGTTTCTTGGAAATAGCATTTATTTCTCCCAATGAAATCGTAGATATTGCCAAACGGTTATCGGTATTGAAGATTTGGTATTTCGCCTCAATTTTCCTTGCAATTTCGTTGTCACGGCTGTATATAACAACAATATTAGTGTCTAACAGATAATCCATAATTTAATCCAAAGCTGCCAACATTTCTTCCAAAGAATGTTCCCATTCGACACCTTTTGTTATTTGCTCAATTTTTTTGTATGTGATAGATTTATTTCCTTGTTCTTCAAATATTTGGTCAGCAGTGAGATTTTCACGGATTTGGGTCATTCCTTTGTGATAAGACAATGTCTCAAGACCTGAATTTTCTTCGCTATCTATATGCTGCCCAATAGACTTCAATAGCTCCAAGTCATTGATAGTAAATATTTTAGATGCTAATTTTACTTTTATGTCATTAATTGTTACCATATAAATTATTTGATGTTGCTAAACAAAGATAACTCATTTACCTTGCAATCGCAAAAACAAAAATAGCAGATACTCACAAAGCATCTGCTATTTTTTATTTTTTTGAAATTCACATTAACCATTAACCATTAACCATTAACCATTAATCATTATGCGTTAACTTCCCTTTATCAACTTCACAAACCCCGTATCGCCGTCCATTTCGAGGAGCAATGTATATAAACCACCCACCAATTTCGCAGGTAATTCAAACTGCATGACATTCTTTCCTTTTTCCAAATTAATCGTATGCTGCTTTACGGTACGTCCTGCATTATCTAGGATAGAAAGTGTCGCATCGCCTGTTTGCATCGCGTTGATATTCAATGTAAAATAACGTTGTGCAGGATTTGGAAATGCTTCCAATGAGATATTTCTAATCCCTTCAAATGGCAGCGTTTCTACCGAAACAATTTGGCGGTCTTCCGCGAAAAATACATTATCCTGAATCGTTTCGACGCTTGTATTGCGCTTAATCACATCTGCCAAAGTCGTGTAAGTAATCGCTTGTTTTTCTTCGGTGGTGAGTTGCTCATCATTCATATAATAATACAAATCACCGTCGCGGAGTTGTTCAAATTGTTGTTTGAGAATATTATAAAGCGTCTGTCCGATAGTAGCATTAGGCAAGTGGTCTTCTGCCATAATTCCAATCCACGGGTCTATCTTGTTCACATCATCATATACATTTACCAGCGAATTATAAACATCTGTATTTGAGGTAATTTCGTTAAAATCATTTACCGCAGACAAACCAAAATTCTGACGAATAGCATTATAATCTGCGACCCCTCGCTCACGTGCACGCTGAATGTTGATAGACAGCAAATCCAAGCCACCATAACCCGGAGGACCAAATAGAAAATTACGCAAATCATCCATAATCAGCGGGTCAACAAACTGATGTTGCTGAATCGCCATTCCTCTGAAGAAAGGCGCAATACCGCCCTGCTCCACCAAAATTTCAGGATGAAAAAACGCATCACGCAAGTGAATACTACCAAAACTCAGCGTATCACCATTCTCTTCATAACGCAATACACGCCCGTTGACCATTGTATGCCCGAAGCGATACGCTGCCGCCGAAAATACATTAAAAATCGCCGGATTGACATAATTTTTATAGCCCGTATATGGACTCAATTCAATACCAATCGCAGGTAAAAATTCCTGATAGGTAATGGCTTGCATATACGCCCCAACCATCTTTCTCGAACGTTCAAAAAGTTCTTCATCCTCCCATTCAGGATGTGCTGCCGCAAACTCGTCACACAGACGATTATGCTCACGAACCCACAAGGTATGAAAAGCCATTAAGGTAGGTTGCTCATTCGCACGGATGTCTCCCGCGATATAAAATTTATCAGGAAAAAACGTCCCGTCAAAAATCATAAACGGCGCATTCGGGTCAACCTCTGCATCTTCTTCTCCTGTTAATGTATTGAAAGGCAGCAAATTACCCGCAGAGACCTTTAATTTTCCACCTTCGTGCGTCCGTAACCAATCTGTACGGTCTTCTGTCGAACCATACACATTTGAGGCATCAATAAATGCCGTAATATCGTTGATATGAGTACGTATATTGCCCGGTTCTGTACCCGAATTCGGGTCATACTTTGAGCGTCGCATCGGAATTTCCACACCGCCATTCCCATCCGGGTCAAACATAAAATCGCCCGCAGGGACTTCTATTGGCAGATGCTCTGTCGGGTGGTCATCATTCAAATTGATGTCATGGTCAACGAATTGTCCCCAGCCCCAAATAAAATCACTCAAGCCCTTTTCATTGGGCATAAATTCCGTTTGACTACTGATTGCATTACTAATCAAACGCGGATTCGGACGGTCTGCTCCCGCAGGTGCAGCATAGCCATCTGCAAAGGCATTTTCCGTAACACGCTGAAACGGCGCATGTGCCGCCCCCCATTCAGGGTTCAACTCGTTATTACCAAAACCATCTATCGTTCGATTGACTTGCGCCTGAATAGGCACTGTCATCATCAGCACTAAAAATAAAAGTAGGTTTTTAGATTCCATTGGTAGAAAATTCAATTTTGATTATTACTTGATGGGTAAATCATCAGCAAAAATTATACTATCATAAGTTTTACTGATACTTTTATATAAATGTCAAATATACGACATTTAAATCATAAAGTTAAATCAATTTTCGTGAAAACGGTTCAACTCAGATGTCATTTTTTGGATAGACTAAATTTTTGATTTATTCATTTGCACTAAATTAAATTATCTCTAAGTAAAACAGTCGTAAAAGTTAATTTATTTGCGAATTTCAACCCAAAATTTAATCTTTTTGGCTATATTTGTATTCATTATTTCCCACGAATAATCCACGTTGATAAACACTACAAAACGAATACACGATTCACGAAAATGCCTAACAAACGATTTGCAATTATAGACATAGAAACAACGGGCGGTAAACCCGGACCGGATAGAATTACTGAAATTGCTATCGTGTTATACGATGGGCAGGACGTTATTGACAGCTTCGAATCCCTGATTAATCCCGAACGTAGCATCCCTTACAACATCACTCAAATGACGGGGATTAGCAATGAAATGGTCGCAGACGCGCCTAAATTTTACGAAGTTGCCAAGCAAGTCGTCGAAATGACGCAAGGCGCAATCTTCGTGGCGCATAATGTAGGTTTCGATTACAACTTTATCAAATACGAGTTCCAACAATTGGGCTTCACTTTCAGACGGCGCAAACTCTGTACGGTGCGCCTTAGTCGTAAGGTATTTCCCGGCTTGCGCTCATACAGTCTCGGCAATCTTATCAAACATTTCAACATCTCCGTCACCGACCGCCACCGTGCTATGGCGGACACCCTTGCCACCGTCGAACTCCTCAAAAAAGCCCTCAACAAAGACGAAGAAAACACCAGCGAGAGCATGGTCAATCTCGGCGTCAGCGAAACCCGCCTCCCTCCTAACATCACCCTCGACCAACTTCACGAACTCCCCGAAGCCTGCGGCGTTTATTACTTTTACGACAAAAACGGCGATGTCATATACGTTGGTAAAAGCGTCAATATCAAGAAGCGCGCTATGCAACACTTCGCCGCACAGACGCCAAAAGCCACCAAAATGCAGCGCGTCATCCACGACATCAGCTACGAATTGACGGGCAGCGAACTCATCGCCCTCTTGCTCGAAGCCACCGAAATCAAACGTATTTCACCCCGCTTCAACTCCGCCCTTCGCAATCGCAACATGAATTGGTCTATTTATCGCTATACCAACGAATCCAACTATACCTGCTTCACGCTCGCTAAAACGACTAAAAAGAAAGCTGCGGAATTGGACATTGTGGCGCGTTTTTCGCGTTCGGCAGTAGCCAAAGGAACGCTTCGCAGTTTGATAAGACGGTTTGAATTGTGTGCGTGTTTGTGTGAGTCAGCGTCCGGCAGTAGCAGTTGCTTCCAGTACCAAATCGGGCAATGCTACGGCGCATGTCTCGGCAAAGAATCTGCCGACACCTATAACGAACGCGCCGACCTTGCAGCTATCGCTTTTCAGCGCGTCTTTGAATTTGATATGCTCATCATCAGTCAAGGCAGAACGCCCGAAGAGCAGTCCGTTGTACTCATTGAAGACAATCAATTTGGCGGCTTCGGCTACGTCGATAAATCTGACGCACAATCCATTGACGACCTCAAATCAGCCATCAAATCCTACCCACACCACACCGATTATCTCGACATCATCCAAACACACCTCCGAAAAGCCACCAACACAAAAATCATCAAAATCAACGAAACCGCCGACTAACTCCCCCACCCTATTAGCAATGCTTAAATACTACAATGATGAAATGCTATAATGTCTCTGAATAAATGAATTTCGAATGAAACAAGAGCAGCATACAAACGCATTTTTTTATTTTTTATGGTAAAAAACGGCTGCTCCAATTCTTCGCAAACAAGCACCACCAAACACCATCATCACTACTTTTTGGCAGCAGCATTTCATACGCACATCAACCAAACATTCAGCATCACACCTCGCCCTCAACATACTTCACTTAGCACCTTGCTCTCTCGCTAATAAAAGGTCTGAATATCGAATATTTCCCCAGTCGTCAGACGAATCCGGTTAAATAAACCCCATTTCGGTCAACCAAGCACCAATTTTCACAAAAACCTTCGT
>CALHBW010000422.1 GCA_937930625.1 uncultured Saprospiraceae bacterium
CGGTTCGCTGATAAAGGCAGCAATTGAGGTGTATTTTACAATTTCTTGGGCATAACTCGCGTATTTAATTCCTGCATTTTCGATGTCACGATACAAGCCTCTGTATGTATCGGGCATTGGCACTATTTTCGTTTCCGGCGGTGCGCCTTTTCCACCTTTTCCATCAAATTTATACGAACTCACATCCACGCAAGCATTGGTATTGCCATGATAGCCGACTTTCAAGGCAATCATATCTTTTCGCCCCGTTGCAGTCTTGGCGATGCGTAGCGCGAGTTCGTTTGCCTCGCTGCCCGAATTGACAAAAAAGCAAGTATCAAGCGGGTCGGGAAAGGTCGCTGCTAATTCCTCTGCATAGCGCACCAAATTTTCATGCAAGTAGCGGGTGTTGGTATTGAGAACAGCGATTTGTTGTTTGGCAGCCTCGACTACGCGCGGGTGTTCGTGTCCTACGTGTGCGACATTGTTGACGGTATCAAGGTAGCGTCTGCCCGTAGTGTCGTAAAGATATTGACCGCTTCCGCGTACCATGTGTAAGGGTTTTTTGTAGGAAATGCTGAGATTTTTAGCGAGGTGGTTTTGGCGGGACTGTAAAATATTCTCATGGGGTTTCCTCCCCCCAGCCCCCTCCAAAGGGGGAGATACTTTCGCGGGGATTTTTAAGAGAAGATTTGGATTAGGACAAATACTTTCCCAGATTTTTTTTTCGGAGAAATAAGCTACGCCGGGGTAATTTCCTGTGTGGTCAAATCTATCTAAAATGATTTGAAAATGTAGATGTGGGGGCCAATTCCCGTTAATGGGATAATTGCCCATTTTGCAGAGTGGTTCGCCTTTTTTTATGGTTTGGTTTAGGCTTAGATTGTCGATTGAATCTTGGGTTAAATGTCCGTATAAAGTCCAGAAAGTGAGGCTTTTATTGACTTGGTGTTCGAGAATGATTGTTGGTCCGTAATCGCCTGTTTCATCATTATTTTTTAAAGAAAAGACCGTACCGTCTGTGGGTGCGTAAATGACCGATTCGGCATCCATAAACACATCTAATCCCAAGTGAACGGTACGCCATTCCGGTCCTTGATTTCGATGAGCAACGAAGGAATCTGTCGTATAAAAAGGACGTGTTTCGAGGTAGCGACCTATCCCCGCGACTACCTTTTTTTCTGCTAATGTATTAAATGTTTTTCTTGTAAAAATATCAAGATCTTCAAACTCCAAATTATTCCCCAATTCCAAACTCCCTACCGTAAAATCGTGGATGTGAATGGGGTCATTTTGCAGGTCAACATCCACAATTTTTGCAGCAGATTGAGTAGCAGCCCAATCCATGAAAATTTGTTTTTTCGGATAGGGTTCTAAGCCGCAAGCATGACGAAAGGTGTAGTGCGCGAAATCAGGGTGAATGTCGTGCATTTTTTGAAGTAAATCCCATGCTGGACGTTCGCTGATTTGGAGATATTCGTTGTCGGGACGTTCAATTTTTCCTATTGCAGAGTTGACTACGCTGACCATCAATCGCGCTCCTATCATTGTCCATAATACGTCTAATTCATTTTCATTTAATGGAAAAATACGATGAAAACCGCGCACTACATCTGCGGCGGCTGTCAAGGGGGCGGGCTTGTGCATCGCAGCATAGGCAATCGCAATTGCGACCTCATTTACAGTATGCGTATATACGGTATCTCCAAAATCTAAAATGCCTGTAATTGCTTGTTTTTCAGCATTTACTAAGACATTATAATCGTTGGCATCGTTTTGATGAACGCCTTGTCGGAGTTGATTTTTTTTGGGTAAAAATTTTGTTTTAAATAAATAAAAAAAATGGTCGATAATGGTGCGTTGTGTAGGGTCTTTAATCGTATCTATATGTTGTACTGCCCATCTATCAAATTGCGAAGAATCCCATTTGAAATCAAAGTGGGCGGCAGGGTGGTCGTATCCGTTTAATCCCTTGCACATAAGCGCGACATTTTTACCCAAATCTTCCAAAAGCACAGGTGTGTGCGGGCGGATATTTGCCCATAAATCACCTTCTAAATAGGTCAAAATTCGTAAGTATCGCGTAGCACCGTCGGAGTCTTGGATATGCGTCAAATGTTCGCCCTTTACATTCGCAAGTAGATCTTGTGTACGCACATCGGGTACGTGTTTGCGAACCTGTAGCAAGACTTCATTTTGCATCTGCAAACGCGCCAAATCAGTATCAGATGCAGCGATTTTTATGATGTATTTTCCTGCGGAAGTAGTGAGGCGGTAGTTTAAATCGACTTCGCCGGGTAGAGGTTTTAGTTCGCCTTTTAGTGCGTAATTTGTGGCGAGTAGTTGGGCGATATATTTAGATGTGAATGGGTGGCTCATGGTTGTCTTTATTTTTAACCAAAAGTGTATTTTTAAATACACTTTTGGTTAAACAGACAAGAATGTCTGTGTTACGTTAGTAGTGTTTACCATTATCCGGCAAAAATAAATCATCGAGTACCAATACCGGATTTATCAAGCCCAAACTGTGCATATTATGTTTCAATCCGAAAGTGGTAATCATGGTCATCAAGGTATAATGACGGGTTTTGGAAAGTCGCATAAACAGGTGCAAACGCTCCTGTACTTTGGCAGCATGTTCTTTGGTAAATACATATTCGGTATTATAAAATTTGACTTCAAAAAGGTTGATTACGCGGTCTGCACGTTCGAGAAGCATGTCGATTTGCAAACCTTTTTCGTCGTCTGTGGCTTTTTTATAGTAAGAATATGTTGTTGTGTAAACGCCTGATATTCCGAGTGATTTTTTGATTTGAGGGACGTGTTTCATGCAGACATTTTCGTAGGCATAGCCGCACCATATCTTAAATTCTTGCAACTGACTCAATTGCATAAAAGTACCATCGCCTTCGTAAGCTGTATTTTCGATGAAGCGCAAATAGAACAGCGAGTACTCATCGGTCAGGCGATAAATTTTATCTTTTTTCTTTTTCCCGAAAGGATGATATGCCATGATAAAATCCGACTGTTCGAGTTCTTCCAAAACGCGGGTTGTGGAACTTCCGTTAGGTACTTTTGCTGCCTTGATAATCTCGGTTCGGCTCATGCCACTATGCTTTGTCGCTAAGGCACGAATGACCGCAATATGGTTATCGGCATTTTCAAAAAGGGCAGGATATAGGCGGTTAAATTCGTTTCTCAACAAGCCCGTTTCCATAAAACAGATGTCATTGATATTTTGTATAGCACTTTTCGCGGCTTCAATCGCTTCTAAGTATAGAGGTATTCCACCAAAAGCCATGTACATTTGAGTGATTTGGTAGCGTGTGAATTTTGCGTGTTTTTCTCTCCGCAAATATTCTTCTGTTTCGGCGAGTGTAAAGGGTTTGAGGTGAATGTATTTGGTGACGCGATTGTGCAATCCGCCTTT
>CALHBW010000423.1 GCA_937930625.1 uncultured Saprospiraceae bacterium
ACATATCCTTACCTTTCAATATGACAGGAATCGCAGCCTTTTGTATAGGCGTAGGTGTTTTATAGGCTGCTTTGGTCAAAGCATCAAGAAGCGGAGAAGACAAGCCTAAATCTTTAAATGTCATTCAATTGATTTGTTGTGACGCACCTCGTAACGGCGATTTCAATCGCCAGTTAAAATATAGCGCAACATGGCGAATGATTGATTTTGAGAAATAAAACCTTCCATTGATTTCCGGCGGGTTAAAACCCACCGCTTTTGCGAACCTAATGCGTACATCACAAAAGCACAGGGTTTCAACCCTGTGAGCATGGAACGAATATTTTTTCAAAATCAATACGAAGCAAGCGAGGCAAAACTACTACTTTAAAGTGGGAAATGGTGTGTTCAGTCCCTTTTTTATACAATGTTAAAACGCGGATTAGACAGATGAGACGGATTCTTCTTATTTTTCGAGAAATAAAAAAAGTCACATAAATTATTGATTATCAGTTAATTAAATTATTTAACAAAAATTATTTTAAATTTATTTTGAAATAACATTCAACTACGCAAAAACACTGCGTACTGCGTTTGTACCTTTGTATCGTCGAAAGGAAATGGCAAGCAACAAATTCCAATTGAATAGTAAATTGAACATTTGTAAATTCAATTAAATTTTGAAACAAGCGAACTAATCATAGATTATAAGCGTAATTATCGCATAAAACAAAAAGTATGTCAGATAATATTACAGTAGAATATAAAGCATTAGCATTTTACAAAACAGGAAAAACACATTTGAGGGACTCAAAAATATTATTTGAGGTAGAGTCATACTCAAATTCAATTTTTCTTCTACAACAATCTGTTGAAATGGTGGTGAAAGCATATGGTTTAATGACAGGCGTAATTCAGATTGAAGATGTTAAAAAAATTGGACATAAACCACACACAATCGTTACAAATGAGTTGATGCGGACTAAAGAAGAATTAAACTACGTTGAATCGAATATACCGGATATTATGTCAGTTTTCCCAGATGAAATGGCTAATGGAATGCGTGAATATTCTGGTGCTGTTGCAAATCTGAGTAAGAGGAAATTTGAGAGACTTGATGAAGAGTTCTATCTATTAGATAACAATTATGTGGATGAAATAGTAGAGGGATTTCAGAGCTTGTTGGAAATTCCAAATCTTCTTGAAAAAGGTAATTATGAAGAAGTTACACCTTTTATAAAAGAAATACTCGAAAATATCATTGATGAGGCTGAATCTCATTTAGGCTCAAAACCACAAGAATTAGCTGACTTGTTAGAAGAAGAAAATTTAAGGGTACTTATTAAAATTAGTGGCATACTTGTTCAAACTCTTTGGACAAAAACGATGTATCTGGGACAGGGATTGATCCAACTTTCTCTAATTACATCCTCACACAATCAAAGGACACGGTATCCATGCCCTTGTTGCTATGAAATACCAGATAATACCTACACGAATAATAGTGTAATTGTAGATAGATATTCAGATTTAGTAGCTATCTATGAAAAAACGTTAAGTATTTTTGATGATTTTTTTATTAATAAAAGTGCATTTGCTGAATTAGATAAAGAACTACAAGAAATATTTTAACCAAATAAAAAATCACAGCTATGAAATTTAACGTACTAAACTGCATCAAAAAACATCCACACATTTACGTATCTTTGCAGCATGACATTTCAAGATTTAAAACTCAGTAAAAGTTTGCTTCGTGCGATTGAGGACATAGGCATCACGACGCCTACGCCTATACAGCACAAGGTATTTTCTCCCATAATGGCAGGCGGAGATGTGGTGGGGATTGCACAGACGGGCACAGGAAAGACCTTTGCTTATCTATTGCCGAGTTTGAATTTGTGGAAATTTACGAAATCTCCTGCACCGCAGATATTGATTATGGTGCCAACGCGCGAACTGGTGGCACAAGTCGTCGGAGAAGTCAAAAAACTATCGGCTTACCTGAGTTTGGAAGTGGTTGGTGTCTATGGTGGTGCCAATACTGTTCCGCAAATAGCTGCTTTGGAAGCCGGTGCTGATGTGGTCGTGGGTACGCCGGGGCGTTTGTATGACCTGATGCTCAAAGGCGCACTGAAAACCAAAAAAATCAAACGATTAATCATAGATGAAGTCGATGAAATGCTCAATCACGGATTCAGAACTCAACTGAATAATATCATCGAATTTATGCCCGCCAAAAGGCAAAATTTGATGTTTTCGGCGACCATGCCCGAAGAAGTCGAAAACCTCATCAACAACTATACGAGCTATTACCAAAAGATAGAAGCTGCACCGTCGGGCGCGGCATTGGAGAATATAGAACAGTACGCTTATCCCGCCAAAAACTTTAATACCAAAGCCAATTTGCTTCAACTTTTATTCGAGACAGACGAAAGTTTATCAAAAGTCTTGGTCTTTGTACGCACCCAAAAAATGGCGAACAGGCTATACGAAAAAATGTCAAGACACTTTGGCGAAACACTCGGTATTATCCATTCTTCTAAGTCTCAAAACAACAGATTCAAGACGGTCAATGCCTTTCAAAATGGCACTTATCGCTTTGTCATTGCTACCGATATTATTGCGAGAGGTTTGGATATTTCTAAAATCACGCACGTTATCAATTTTGACTTGCCTGATGTGGCGGAGAGCTACGTACATCGCATCGGACGTACAGGCAGAGCCGAGAAAAAAGGGATTGCCATTTCCTTTGTCTCCGAAAAAGAAACGCAACATAAAACGCAGATAGAAAGCCTGATGAATATCGACATCGCCATGCGCGAAGCCCCCGAAGGCTTAATCATATCAGATGAACTCATCGACCTTGAGATTCATAAAGACGTCGTCCCTTTTAATCATCACAAAGTAAAACAACACAAACCTTCCGGCGATGCCTTCCACGAAAAATTGCCCCACAACCAAAAGGTCAATAATAAAGTACGCTACGAAACGCTGATGCAAAAGAAATACAAAAAACAGTATCGAAAGAAGCATGAACGATAGTTCGATGACAGGCAGTTATTTTAATAAATCAAAAATCTTCACATCTTTATATTGTCCAATTTCTTTATCTAAAAATGGTTGCATGATAGGATTTTGCAAATAATCAGGTCGATTGACAATCAAATATCGCGCGCCGCGTACCTGCCAATCGCGTATCACCTCCA